>CALHRJ010000518.1 GCA_938038395.1 uncultured Deinococcales bacterium
TCAGTATAGAAATCTAATAATTGTGTTTTTGCATTTGCCTTAGACACAATACTATATGAAATATTTGGCCTATCAAAACTAGATACATACTGATGCGCTTTTTCCAAACGCAACTTGCCAACCATCTCTTCACGGGTCATACCATCTGCTGTTGCAGTTAATGCTATGCGGGGTACATCTGGAAATTGCTCAACCAAGCTACCTAACTGAATATATTCAGGTCTAAAATCGTGTCCCCATTGCGAAACACAATGCGCCTCATCAATGGCAAAAAGTGAAATCTGAGTCTGACGCAATAAAGAAGAAAAGTTTGGTGCCATTAACCGTTCAGGTGCTACATAGAGCAAATCTAATTCTCCGTTTAAAAGTTGCTGCTCTACATAAGTCTGCATCGTTCTATCCAAAGATGAATTTAGATAAGATGCCCGAACACCAAGCTGCGATAAAGCATCTACTTGGTCTTTCATAAGTGCAATTAGCGGTGAGACAATAATGCCTGTACCAGCGCGCAGCATAGCAGGAATCTGAAAACACAGCGACTTACCGCCTCCTGTGGGCATAAGCACCAAAACATCTTCTCCTGCAACTACATTGTCAATAATCGCAGCTTGGTTGCCACGAAATGAATCATAACCAAAAGTGTTTTGTAAGATGTCTAAAGGCTTCATAAAGTCAGATCAATTCAAACAGCCAAATTCTCTTCATTAGAGAAAAAGCTGACCCTCTAAGACTATCATTTCAAGAAGTCCAGAAGCAAAAAAAAGTGCCCGATTTTTTTCGGACACTACAAACAAATTTCGTATGTAAAAACAGTATTAAGCTATATCGATTTTTTGACTTGTCAGTTTGATAAGGAAACTAAATCTTGCGCAACCTGCGTACTGAACTCCTTTAAAGCAATATTAGCCATTTTCCAAACATCAGGATCTTGCTCAGTTAGCACTAGCTGCCGACTTGATTTTTCAATACGTCTGCTCTCATATACATGTGATGAATAAGTTGCCACACGCTCTGCAGTCACTGGGTCAAGGATAAACACTTCTAACTGCAACTTTGTGAGAATAAGACGTTTGCCTGCTCCAACATCTAAAAAGCCATCATTATTTTTATCTTCTTCTTTTGTTTCTGTATAAACACGGCGCTCTAAAACAGGCGCATGTACAAAAACACCTAAATCTGAACCAATACGACGGGTTGCAACTGAACCATAATATTCGGCCTGTGCGCCTGTGATTGAACCATTTGTCTCGTAATAATCTGTTCGATTTGTTGAAAGAACATTGAAGGGTTGGGTAGCATCATTGGCATTTAGCACTGCATACAGCACTTTTTTTAAACCATTAACTTGCGAACCGTTTGGTGCATCAAAAATAGCAACTTTCGGTCGAGTATCATCAGAGTTTGAATATTGTCCTGGTGCACAAGCAGACAGGATTAGGCTAAGACTTACAATTAAACTGACAGCCAATATGCACGTTTTAAGAGACTTCTTCATAATATTATTCTAGTATTTAAATTGTATAGAAAGATGTGTACTAGCTGAGAAGTATCAGGAGTGCGTCCTGCTAAGGCTTAGGCGCATATCTAAGGTAATCCTTAGATTATTCCATTTAACTGGGAGACACCTTTGTAGTTTTTCAAAAAAGCAAAGTTTGTACTGAAACCATTTTCACCTAAAAACTACAATGAACGACCAGACCACATACAAATTTAGCCATCTAAAGGTAAATCTATTTGACTAATTAGTTTAGCTTGCCCTTTTGAAAGTTCACTCAATGCAAGCAAAAACTCTTCCTCGAGTCCTTGTTGCATTGTCAATCTTAACTGCATTCCATTTGCTGTATACTTTGGTTCTTCTTTTGTTACGGGCCGTTCCGCTAAAAAGCGAAATACGCTATCCATCAAGTCAAAGGTGATTTCGACCTCTAATAAGACCATCGGCAAAACTTCAAGCAAATTGGCATTATCCAAGGCTTTTGCTACAGTACCTGCATAAGCACGAATCAAACCACCTGCACCAAGCTTGGTGCCTCCAAAGTAGCGCACAACTATTGCCATGACTCTATCTATATCTCGCTTATTGAGCACTTCAACCATGGGTCGTCCAGCAGTACCACCTGGTTCACCATCATCAGAAAAACGGTAAACCTCCCCTATTCGGTAAGCCCAACAGTGATGGCTTGCATCTGGATGAAGTTTGCGGATATCAGCAAGGTATGCTTGTGCTTCTTCAACTGTGAGTGCTTTGTAGAGATAGGCGATAAAGCGAGAAGCTTTGATAACGTCTTTAAATTCTGATGGCTCTTTAATCGTAGTGTATGACACAGCTAGTAAGTATACACTTTTGAGATTTTAGGATTCCAGTAAATCAAACCTAAGTGAGCCATAATCCACACCATTGATTTGAATCGTAATGCTGTGTTCACCAGCATAGAGTCGCTTGGTCGTCATTAGTTTTAAGGGGTGTTTTTTAGCTAAACGAATGTGCTGACCTCTTTTTGCAGCTACTTCCTTTAACTTAAACACCTTCGTACTACCCTTCTTAGCAGTACTGTAATAATGCATGACATAGTCAATCATTAAATTCTGTTTTTTATGCGATTCTATTTCTAGTTCAAATTCTAATGCATTTCCAACAATAACTTCAGGTGTTGAGCTTATCAGCTTGCTTACCGTGATATCTGGTTTAGTACCAAAGCCAAGTAAGTTTAGTGCATCCTTATTTCCTTTTTTAACCAACGTACGCAGCGCGTGCTTTGTAATAAAAACCATCTCTTTTTCACTCTGCTTTTTAGAATCTTGCCAACGCTTTAGCGTATCAATAACCAACTTTGGATCAATCTTAGCAATATCATTCAAATGGTTTGCCACTGAGCGTGTTACAAAGCGAGTTGAATCATCATATAAATTATCCAAAATGGGTAATGGAACCGTATGGTCAATTACTAGCTTTTGATTCCATGGCAAGGTTGGTCTAGTGCCTTCACTGGCTAAACGTCGTACATGGTAATTATCGTCCTTAGAACATTCTTCCAAAAAGGCTACTGTTTCTTCTGGATAGTCATTTATAAAAAAGCGAATCGGTCCTTCAACCGTAAAGCGCTTGGTCATCTCTTTAAGTGCCTTTAAAGAAAAATCCAAATCTTTTTTAGAACGTCCATACATAGCTACATATTCAGATATTGGGGCTAGAATAAACTCTCCAAAATCATCGTCTGTTTTGGTCGGGTCTAGTTCTGGCGGTAGTGCTTTTAAGAGAATCTTAGTTGCTTTTCTGTAGTTATCTGGTAGGGAATTTTTTAGGCATGATGTAATGTGTGTGATGCGTTGTTTGAGCTCGAGCTCTGCAAAGGGCTCCAACACATCTTTCACAAACTGCTTAGCTTTAAAATCAGAATCAACAGCAGCAACCAAGCCACTAAGATAGGTAACTGTTTCTTTATTAAACAATTGGTCTTTGAGAGAAAATGTCGTTTTAGCCTGCATAGTGTATACTACCTTAATTTTTAAGAGTTTTCAAAGCAATCAAACTATATCTAGCAATATAGTGGTAGAATACTAACAATGCCTTACCCCCTAACAAAATCACGCCTCATGACAGGACTCTCCTGTCAAAAAGCACTGTGGTTATCCATTCACAAGCCTGAAGTAGCCACACCCCAAAGTGAAGCTCAAAACCTAAGGTTTATACTTGGGAATCAAATTGGTGAACGTGCTCGTGAAGCATTTCCTGAAGGCATCTTGCTTGAGTATGATGAAAATGTTGCCAAGGCCATTGCACTAACCCGTGAGGCAATTGAATATGGTTTCCCTACACTCTTTGAAGCAACGTTTAGCACAGGAACAGTATTCTGCCGTGTTGATATTTTGACCAAACTCCCCGATGACTCATGGCACCTTATCGAAGTCAAATCTTCTAAATCTGTAAAAGACCATTACATTACAGATTTAGCATTGCAAGCCTATGTACTCAAGGAACAAGGTCTAAACTTAAAAAAGTATTCACTTCACTTACTCAATGGTGATCATAGGTGTCCAAATTTTGGAACTCTGTTTGTTGAGCATGATGTTACTAAACAGGTGAATGCAAGATTGCCACTTATTGAACAGAACATAACAGACTTAAGAGCTGTACTAAATCAAGAGAGTGAACCCGATGTACTTATTGGCAGTCATTGCAAAAACCCCTACGCCTGCGCCTTCAAAGACTATTGCTGGCAACCTTTAGGCAAAACTATATTTCACTTGCCAAATTTTAGGGGTAAGCAAAAAGATGAACTTATTGAGCGTCGGATTGTAAAGCTAGACCATATTCCTGAAGACCTTCCACTTACTGCAAATGCTCAAACTAATGTTGATTTACTTCTAAAAGAACAAATAAAAATCGATACAAATGCAATTCAACAAGAACTCGAAAGTTTGCGCTATCCACTCTATTTTTTTGACTTTGAAACTTTTGGTGATCCTATACCAAGATTTGAAGGTCTAGGGCCCTATCAGCAGTATCCGTTTCAGTTTAGTTGCCATGTGTTGGATGCAGAAGGTGAGCTCGAGCACCACGAATACCTCCACCAAGATAGCTATGACCCCAGAATTGCACTAACAGAGGCCATGCTTGATGTCCTAAAAAACCAATGCTTGAAAGAGCAAGTCTTAAAAGAGCAAGGAACGATTATTGCTTACTACGCCACCTTTGAACAAAGCATCATCAAGGGCCTAGCTGACAGCTTGCCACAATATGCAGCTGAGCTTTCGAACTTACTCCCTAGATTTTGGGACCAATTACTTATCTTCAAAAAGCACTATAAACATCATGGTTTTATGGGGTCAAACTCTATCAAATCTGTGCTTCCAGTGATTGTCCCAGAACTTAGCTATAAAGATTTGGAAGTTGGCAATGGCGAGGCTGCGCAATACGTGTGGTGGCGCATGATTGATACGGATGACTTAGAAGAAAAGACTCGTTTGCGAGATGGTTTACTTGAGTATTGTAAGCTTGACACTTTGGCAATGGTTGAGATACATAAACATCTAAACAGCCTCTAATTCAAAGTCTCAATAAGTCTCAATTTTTCCAAAGCCCAAGTTAGTAATATACCGATTCCGACTCCGTTTCGAGCTTAAACTCACAAGACTCCTTAGCACAAACACGAAGCATTAACTTGTCTTGATTTGGAACAACAACTATTTTTATATACAAACGATTGTTATCAATATAGTAACGAGTCATTTCACTTTGATGTAAACGGTCACTCTCGTAAACAGGCATAATTTCTGATAAGGTTTCATTCCAACCTTCAAGATATACAAAAGCCAAGTCATTTTCGTAAGGCAAATTAATGACCAAGCTATCCCCTACCTGAAGTCCATCGCCAATCCCGATACGAAAATCATCAAGCGACACTGCACTATTTGCATAATCCAATTGATAGTCATATCCTAAAAGCACATTGCCCTTGTACCAGTTTTTTCGCTCTGGAACACCAGTCATAAAATGATTTTCACCATCATTACGCTTAAGGACTAAATGTCCAGCATTTTGTGCATCAAACCTAAGTGATACGTAGCGTGAATCAGGACTACAAACAAAGGCATTCCAAGCAGTCTGAAAATAGCAATCATCATGTGTTAGGAAAGAATTATTGACTGTTACAAATGACCCAGCCTCAATACCTAAACTGCCATCCACATCTTGAAAAACTGTAGAGCGGTACCCATCTTCACCAGGTTCACCTAACAAATCTTCAATTGTGCGCGTTTCAAAGTAAACAGGATTAGTACCTTCTCCAAAAGTGACGTTTTCAATATAGTTTAGTGGGTTTACTTCAAAAGATGAATAGTCAAGTTGACTGAAAGCGGAAGCCCGTCTCAAACTATTATTTTCAAAATTTGCGAAGGTGCTATTTTGCACCCATACTTTGCCGTCATAAAGTTCAAAACCACGTATATTATACCTAATGCATCTCTGACAATCTAACCAAGGTTTAGGTAAACTGCCTCCGTCTGGCGCAGAGGGTTCCCAAGATTCAGGTGTGCCAAAATTAGCACTTTCACCAACGATTAGGCAGTTATCAAGATAACTGTTGTGCCCACTCAGGTTAGCACCCACAGCATTGTCCGATAAAATACAGTCTGTCATGTACCCACGATGAATCCGCACCCATGCACCATTATTCCTATTCTTAAAGGCTACAAAACCAACAAGTTCTGTATTAAGTACTTCTGAATTAGCATCAAAAGGATTTATTAGCGGCTCATACAAGACAGTATCAGGCACCAGTGTTTGAACATCTGGCCCATCGTCAAAACGTAGACCATCAGCGCTATTTGAATGCGCAATGTTATTGACAAAGCCCCCAAATTCTATGTGAAGCAAAGGAATATTTGAATCTTCAGATAAACCTGTTGGATGTTTTGGGAAAGCATACCAAAAACCAGTGCCATCAGAACCAGCTGCAATATTGTTTTCTAATAAATTATCTGGATGTGTAATCCAAAAAACCGAGGGTCCAAGGAAACCTATATCACTAGGCAAAATGACATGTTCTGCTTTTGGCTTATCAATACTCAAGCCAATATTAGCTCTAAATATGTTGCCAAATTCACTACCATCTTCTAAAAAGTAACAATGTCCGAAAGTTCGAAAGGCTACGTTATTTTCAATCAAAATATTTTGTGAGTTGTGAATCGTGATACAACGGTTAAAGTTATTATGAAAACTACTATTTTTTACATAGCTACCTGTAGCATCACCTGCCAAATGCCAATGTAATGGATAACGCCCTGTTTTTCCTGCCTGCCCCATACGTCTAAACTCTACTCCATCAATTTTGACTGTGCTGCCTTTCATAGCCATTACATGACCACCCTGCAAATCATCAGTTGTCAAACTATCGTTTGCACCTTGAATAACCACTCGTCTGCTTAAGTGAACAACTTCGGCGCGGGTATCGACAACCTGATTGACAATCATTTGTAAATCACCAAAGTGTTGATAGTTCAAAGGTTCAGCAAAACTTACTTTGTTTCCAATTATAGCTGTAATAATTCGTGACTCTGCCTGACGCCAAGCATAATCGCTCGAGCTAAGCACAATACTGTCACCAATTTGCCAATCAACTGCTGCTTCCAACAAAATACTTGTAGCACCTGCATCCGCTGTTTCCGCTAATTTTGTAAAAGGTAATAATGTGGCTTTTGCATCAATAATAAAGTTTGCTTGCGACATTATCAAAATGCCTCGATTGCCAAAAGTTGCACTACCTTCTTTTTGTCCAGTTAAGGTCAAAGTAAGCTTGTTAGCTCGAGCCTCCTCCTCAGTGCCAATACAAACCGTTCCCTCTATATATAGCTGCTCAACATCTAAGGCTAACTCCTGCTCGGCAAACGACAACTTGCCAGCCACAGTCACCTCTCCCAAAGATGGTGGGCTTAAATCCATAAGCACATGAAGGTCTCTTGGAATCGTGATATCCTCATGCTTTTCAGGCACTTTACCACTCTCCCAAGTAGAAGGGTCTGACCATAATTTAGCTGCCTGATTGTCTTGACAAAGCAACCCTAATTCTTCAGATGCACCTTGAGCAAAAAGTATTGCTGAGTGTGCATACAAAACAAAAAAGAAGGCTGTATAAAGGAAACGAGTTATCACACTTAGAGTATAGCAAATTCAATTCTGACTTAAATATTAGCAGTCTAAAGACTAGAAAAAAACTATCCGATCTACTTGTTACATATAAATATTTCTCAACATCAAGATTCTCAAAAAAGAACCTATAAACGCACCTTTATAACTAAGGATGATAATGATAATCTTCCCTTATGCAGACCATCACCCTCAATTCTGAAGCCACACTAGAAATCAGTCCAGAAACACAGATTCAGCTCGATCAAATCCGTGACGAAATCAAAGCGGAACATACCCGCATGATCCATCACTGTATTCTGCTTGGCAAACAGTTAAGTACTGCCAGAGACTTAGCACAGGGCTATGATGGAGGCTTTTTGCAATGGATTAAGGATGAACTTGCTTGGAGTCGGCAGTATGCCTATAACTACATCAACGTTTACGAAGCCTTTGGTGAGCTGCCCGATGAAGATCAGGATTTACCCATTGGCTTAACGGCTGCAATTGCACTTGGGCGACCGTCAACCCCAGAAGATGCTCGTACAGAAGCTATAGAGATGGCTAAATCTGGTAAACCTGTCAGTGCAAGTACTGCCCGCGACATTATCAGACAACATAAAGAACTTGATCCAGAAAGTTACCCCGAAGTTAAAACAGGTAATTCAACACCAAATGTCACACAGTTTGGTGATGGCAACAGTAAAATCCCCGCAACAGAAGCGCAGGCACTACACGCTGTACGCTTACTGATTAAAGAACATTATGATGATAATCAAGAAGCTATTGCTGCGCTTAATGTTGGCTATCCAGACAACAAAGTAATCGCCGACAAGTGTCAAGAAATTCAGGGTCAAAATACAGAATTTAAGGTCGCAAAAGCGCTAGCTGAAGGTGTGAGAAATATTGTCGTTCGCGAGCTAAAAGAACAGCTAGATAACAAACCAGAGGAAACCCTTGCACCACAACTTAGTCAAGCAGTTGAAGAGATCTTCATGCCTATAGAAGCAATCGAACCTGAAAGCATTGATTCTGATAATATTATAGAGAATTTACACGAGACAATAAACAGCTTGCGTACAGAGCTACAACATAAAGACGAGGAAATAGAGCGTCTACGTGCACAACTTGCTCAAATCAATTTATAAATAGACGGACTCCACAACAAGCCGATAGCGTATTACGCTTCTAGTAATCCATACGTTGATTCTGCTGGTTGAAAGTCAAGTCTTGAGGGATTTCTGATCTATATGCTGTGCATTATTAGATATCGTTTATTTCACGAGAACGTCAAAAGCTAGAAATTTACTACAAAGGAACACAACACATTCTTGCATGCCTCATAAAATTTATAGCACTACGTAATTTACAAGAATCTCAATCTCTAAAAAATGTTGCATGTAATCGCATTATGAGATTATTGTTTTCATCTTACAATATCACCACTAGGTGTATTAACAACTTCATCTAACTCAGCAGACGAAGTAATCAATTGGTCTCCGTACTGACTAAGATTCATAGAAGCGGTTGTAACGCCATAAACAAGACCTTTAACAAAGTCACCTTGTAAATAGCCATGTAACACACCACCCACCATAGCATCGCCAGCCCCAATTCTATCAAGCACAACAACTTGCCGAGACGGTTGATGAATCATCTCTTCACCATCCCACCCAAGTAAACCATTTTCAGACATCGACATAATTATATGTTTTGCAGAGGTTAATTCTTTAACTTGTTGAAGTGTTTCTTGTGGACTGCCTGAAAAGTCAAAGATTGTTCTAGCATCTCGCAAACCACAAAAGAGCAAATCCACTTTCTCTAGGATAGGTAGTAAGTGTTTTCTAGCAGTTTCAGTTGACCATAATCTAGTTCTATGATTAACATCAAAACTAACGGTTATATTGTTAGCTTTAGCTTTATCAATAGCCTCATTGATTATAATTCTAGTATTCTCACTAAGAGGCAGGGTTAGTCCTGAAAGATGTAAGATTTTTGTGTCTAGAATATAATCCCAGTCAATATCTGTATTACACATATTGGTAAAGCAGGTATTCGTTCTGTCATAAAACACATTGGTTGATCGAGGTGGTACGGCGTACTCTACGTAGTAGGTTGCCATCCTGCCGTAGTTCTTCCATTGGACGGCTGAAAGGTCAAGACCTGAGAGCATATATGCATTGAACACTCGTTTCGCCATTGGATTATTCGGTAAGCTACTTACCCAGCCACAGTTCCACCCCAAGCGAGAAAGCAAGGTTGTGACATTCGCTTCAGTACCAGAAATATTGACATCATATTTATCTGCCATTTCTAGGCGTTGTCCTGGTGGTACAGAGTACCGTAGTTGACCTTCACCATACGTTGTGACATCAAATCTTGGCATAGTATTTAAACACCTAATCCATTCACTAGCTCAAGTGTGAATTCATCCAAAGAGTCTAAAACTACGGTTGCTTGCTCTAGTATCTCTGCTTTTGGTGGAAAGCGTGGATCAGGCACAGCAATTACTTTCATACCTGCATTGATGCCTGATAACAATCCACTATTTGAATCTTCTAAACAAACACAGTTTTCAGGCTTTACACCTAAACGTTTAGCAGTTTCTAGATAGACATCTGGTGCTGGTTTGCCATTGGCAACTTCATCGGCAGCTAGGATGACTTCAAACTTTCCAGAGAACTCTTTAGAGCTAGTTACGGTATCAATAAGGCTACGCACTGAGCCAGATGCCAAACCTGTTTTAAAGTCTTTCTTGGAGAGGTTAACAGCATTTATAGCACCTGCTTTGTATGGGATTTCATCATGGTAAAGCGCATTCATGGCGTCTACAATGTGCTGCTCTACTTGTTGGGGTGAGAGGGTTAGCTCGAGCCTCCCAATCATATACTCAACCCACGTCTGGGTACTAACACCCATCACCGCATGATGGTCATCAGCATTCCAGCTTTTGCCATACTGCGCTGCCATCTCAAATCTAGCTTTATCCCAAACAGGTTCTGAATCAATCAGCAACCCGTCCATATCAAAAATAACTGCTTCTATCATTCTCTCAACCCTATAATATTACTCGTTAATGCTTGCGTCAGCAGTACCGTATCGGTTTTGATAACGGTCAAAGTTCGCTGCTACTTCATCGGCAGGTAGTGGTTCTGGCGTACCAAGTTGATAAGCCATATACATCGTTTTTGCAATATCCTCAACCATTATAGCAGCTTTAGTAGCTTTCATAACTGTTGGTCCAACAGTGAATACACCGTGTTGTTTCATAAGAATAGCTGGTGAAGCGCCAATATGGTCACAAATGGCTTTACCGATTTCTTTACCACCAATGCGTGCATATGGTCCACA
>CALHRJ010000519.1 GCA_938038395.1 uncultured Deinococcales bacterium
CCTAACCCCCCTTTAAAAAAGTGGGGAACCTAAAGAACTAAAGACTTCTAGCTCCCTTTACTAAGGGGGGCGGTGAGCGAAGCAAACAGGGGGATAAGTCGAAAAAGCTATAGAGCATTAAATCAGCTAATGCCCAAAAAACAAACCAAAAGCCAAAACCGAATCCCCCCTAACCCCCCTTTAAAAAAGTGGGGAACTAACAGAACTAAAGACTTCTAGCTCCCTTTACTAAGGGGGGCGGTGAGCGAAGCGAGCGGGGGGATAAGTCGAAAAAGTTATAGGGCATTAAATCAGCTAATGCCCAAAGAACAACCCAAAAGTCAAAATCGAATCCCCCCTAAGCCCCCTTTAAAAAAGTGGGGAACTCAAGACCCAAAAAAAAATCCCCTTAGCAAACAGTAAGGGGAACTTTAGGTTTCAGATTTATCAGGCTGTGATAGTAGGACAGCTCTGTTGTAACCGACTTATTGCCTCACCGCGGCTAGATGCACCGAGTTTTGAGAGGATGTTGGTGATGTGGTTTCTTACTGTTTTTTCGGTGATGTTGCACTTGATGGCAATTTGCTTATTTTTCCAGCCTTGTGCTACAAAAGTAAATACTTCATTTTCTCTATGTGTGAGTTCAGGAAAATGATGCGCTGGGTAGCAGGTGTTGGCTTTGGTGAAAAATTCAGTGATTGTATGTGTGATGTGACTATCAAAAATTGCGTTGCCTGTTGCCATGAGTCGAATGCTGCGGTGTAGTTCCTCTGGTGTTGTGCCTTTAAGCAAGTAGCTTGTTGCACCTGCAAGTAAAGCGTTATAGATATCGGTTTTGTTTTGTGACGATGTCAAGATGGCGATGTTGCACTTTGGGTTTTCTGCTAGGATTTGTTTGGTGGCAGTAAAACCGTCTGATGGTGGAAAGTTAAGTTCCATCAAAATAACGTCGGGCTGGTACCTTTGTGCGAAGTTAACGGCATCGACTGCGGTTGAAACTTCTGCAACTATTTCAAAATCTGAGATGGTATTGATGTGTAATCGCAGACCATCTCTGAAGAAATGATTGCTATCTGCAAGCATAATGCGTATTGCTGGATTCATAAATAGTTCCCCTTTTTTGAAAAGTATCTTATAGTTGATTCTGAACGCAGTCTAGGAAAGTACACTTCTTGGAGGTCGCCAAGCCAAGACTTTAAATAAAGACAACATACCTAAGCTAGTAAAAACAACATACCTAAGAAAGACAACATACTTAAGTGGTGATATAGCTGAGTTCAGAAATACCGATAGCGTTAAGTATGAAATGTCAGACTTTATAAATGCTTTAAAGAAAGTCATAAAGTAGTAGATTCAGTTTTAAAGCCTTTAAAAGTATAGGTGAGTAAGCGGTTGTTTTAAACGCGATATATTGAGTTTATCCATGTTTAGTTGATGCTTGCTTAGTTGATATAGGATTTTGTTATAAGTGAAGTACAAAACAGGAGTCTTGATTGAATTCAGAGAGAAATACTTCAGAAAGGCATACTTTATAAAGACATACTTCAAAAAGACATTTAAAAGCTTTTGCTTTCTAAGGTCTTAAATACTAAACACGTGTAGACTATGCTCAGTTTTATTTTGCAATAGTTGGGATGTTGCAAGCTGACTGCGAGGTTGTAGCTCGAAGTGCTAACTGGTGTTATCTAGCCGATCTATGAGCCACTGGCAGCCGTTTTGAAGTTCATCAAAGAAATCTTGGGAGAGCTTAGTAGCACTAAACTCATGGAGCATTGCGTTGCATCTTTTTGCTTGTAGGACGTTGTAAAGATGCTGATTTGCCATGCGTGCTGTGGGGACTGTTCTTGGTGGTTGCAGTGTTTCGTGGATAGAGGAGAGTAGGTACATGTTTAAGGGACAGTGTGTTTCTCCTGCTAGCCATTGGGTGAACCACTCCCACTTTTTCTCTGTTTGTGGTTTCCAGTAATAAGAGCCTGAAAGCGATAGTACTGCTTGAAAGGTGTTTTCGTAGCTCGTGGCAGTGTAGGCAGCCAGAATGGCATTAAACTGTTGACCTACGAGAATGCTAGTTAGGGGTGTTTTGGTCAGGCTTTGTAGGTAAGGCTGAAGTTCTATAGCTAAAAATGCAGAATGGCTTTTGAGTGTGTCGGCAGTTAGTTTAAAGGAGTCTTCGAAGTCATCACTAAAGGAAATAACGCAGCAAGCCTTTAAATTGCCAATGACTTTTGACAGGTATTCGGCTAGTTCTGAATCAAGACATATAAATAGCTTGTTGATGCTTGAATTTTCTAAAGATTCTGCGCCATGAATATAGACGTCATTTGATAGAAATTCAGAATAGAACTTGGTTGTACGGTTTGCCATACTTTGTGTCATACTTTGATACCGTTTTAAAATCTAACAATAGTTGCTTTTATACAAAATTAAATAGTTAGGTGCAAGCTCAACACTATCGATTTTATTTCATCTCCATAGTTATCTGAACTTAGAAGATAAGAATAGATGGCTTTTAGTTTGTTAAGTACTCTGTAACATAAATAAATTTGTGTTTTTTAAATCGCTTAACTCTATATTGGTTAATGTTAAAGAACTTAGCTTACACCGTATTAAGTAGTCAATTTGAGCCATGAATGTGAGTTTCGAGATAGCTTCCAGTTTTTCTAGTCGTCGTATAAATGTAGATATTATTGAAACAGTGTTTACAAACTGCGGTTACTTGTTATAGTTACGAATTGAGAACATAGATTTTAGTGGTGCTGAATAATGACCCTAAAAACTACGTTTTGAGTTCATAGACTGCCCTAATTTCTATACATAATCATATTAGATAGTATGGATTTTAGCTTTAAAGTGCCTTTAAAGCTGCTTTAAAGCTTTGTTGAGTGATGTAAATTGTGCTGCTAAAAATAACGTTTGCTTTGTGGTAGTAACGGCTATACAGCTTTTGATTAAGGTTTTGGTTATTTGGGTTAATGAAAGAAATATGAGTTTTTGTTAGACTATTACTAAGATGCCCTTAATTACTCTTGGTGGATTAGAGTTTAGACCCAGTCTTGAGCCTACAACTGAGCTCGAGCGCTTAAGTTTCACCAGGATAAAACCACTATCCCTACTTACATATCTGACCCTTGAGGGTGAGCAGCACCGTTCGTTTATGGCGCAACTCATTTGGGGAAATGCTAAAAAGCCTCCAAATAGCATGTCTCAAGCCATTGACCAGTTGGTGCGCTTGTTACCAGGTGCTATAGAAAAGACAGATACCCGTGTAAAAGCGCTGATAAGCTCCGATGCTGCTGATTTTCGAGAGGCTATTCGGCAAGAGCGCTACCTAGATGCGATAGCCCTGTACCAAGGCGACTTTCTAAATGGCAATTTTCCTCCAAACATCACCTTTGATTTTGAAGAATGGCTAGATGAAACAGCCAATCTACTGGCTGAAGAAGCACAAATGGCACTAACTAGGCAAGCACAGCTAGATTTAGTCAATCCAGATGCAGACATAAGATCCCGTTCAAAAGAATTTGCAGAACAAGCCTATAAGATATTTGAACGAATGCAAGTTGGTGAAGCTAATTTACAACTGTTGTATGCAGTGCTCGAGCACCACGGTAGCGTCTACGCAGCCAAAGTAAAGCAAGTGCTTACAGAATTTGATTTAGCAGTAGATGACGTTGTGCTAGATATAGCAGCACTTGAGCAAGCCTTAGCTGAACAACAGGACAATGCATCACGAAGTGCTACTGATAATGCAGAAGCGTCGAAATTAAAATCCAATCTACCAAGCTATACAAGTACATTTTTTGGACGAAAAACGGAGTTAAAAGATACCCAACACATGCTTTTACAACCAGAGTGTCAACTTTTGACCTTGAGTGGTCCTGGCGGTATGGGCAAAACACGTTTGGCGACTGAGCTAAGTCATATATTAGAACAAAGCGGTGAATTTGATGTGGTTAGTTTTGTGAATTTGGAACCGCTGTCAAAGCCAAGCCAAATTGCCAATACGATTGCACAAACTTTAGAGCTGCGCTTAGACCCTGCTACCCCTGAGCTCGAGCAGCTTATTCATTTCCTACAAGATAAAAAGTACCTAATTGTTTTAGACAACGTTGAACATCTTTTAGAAGAAGAAATCAAAA
>CALHRJ010000520.1 GCA_938038395.1 uncultured Deinococcales bacterium
TTATTTTGTACAGTCTGACGAATACGAATAGAATTGATATAAAAAAGCCCCGTCAATGGAATCAATGCCACTAGGAAAATCACCAGCAGCATTTTTGGAAATAAGCCAATTTCTCTATTCATCATCAATCACTAACTCAAAACTAAAACTTGTCACTCAACAAAAATGTTCCTAGTAACTCACTCAATAACTCACAGGTGCTTAAATTTAATGTATTATTGCTATAACCTGATTAAAGTTACAAATAGAGTTAAATAGAAAAATAATTCAATTTAAGCTGTACTAGTTGGCAATTCAAGCTATAACTTGCTAACTCGAAACATAAAATATTGAGTAATTGCTTTATTAAACTTGACAAATGTAGCATAACAGGTTTAAATTTAATTGGCAAGATTAAATTTTATGAAGGTTTTTAAGTTTTTGGTTATGTGATTTACCCAAGTTTAGTAAATCAGCTTGATTAGTCAAGTTGGTTAGTCAAGTTGGCGAGTTAGCTTGGTAATTCAACACATATACAAAATCCATGAAACCCTCAAATTTATAGGAGGTCTTATCTAATGAGACGTTTACTTTTGGTCACATTTGTTGCTTTATTCGCAGCAGTCGGCTTCGCTCAACCAAGTGGTACTGAGTGTATTGCACCTGCTAGTCCTGGTGGCGGCTGGGATTTCACCTGTCGTGTACCTGGTGCACAAGTTATGCAAGAACTAGGTCTAGTTAGTGGCGCTATGAAAGTCACCAACATGTCTGGTGGCGGCGGTGGCGTTGCTATGTCTAACGTTATTGCACAACGTGCTGATGACGACAATCTAATCGTCGCTGCAAGTGCTGCAACTGCAACACGTTTAGCACAAAATCAATATGCTGGTTTTACAGCTGATAGTATTCGTTGGTTAGGCGCACTTGGCGCTGACTTCGGTGTACTTGCTGTAGCTGCAGATTATCCAATCAATAACTTAGGTGAGCTTCTTGGTGTTATGAAACTTGCACCTGAAATGATTACTTTTGTTGGTGGTAGTGCTGTTGGTGGCTTTGACCATATCAAACCACTTCTTGCTGCACGTGCTGCTGGTGTTGAAGATCTATCTGTATTTAACTATGTATCTTTTGATGGTGGCGGTCCTGCACTTATCGAAGTTAAGAGTGGTCGCGCTCAAGTCTTCACTGGCGATACCTCTGAAGTTCTAGGTGACTTAGATGCTGGTCTAATTAAGGTTATCGCAGTCTTTTCTCCAGAAAAAGTTGCTCGTCTTGGTGATGCACCAACTGCTGCGTCTCAAGGTTATGACATCGTTGCTGGTAACTGGCGTGGCTTTTACGGCCCACCAGGCATGTCTGATGATGCTTACGCTTATTGGGTAGATGCTATCCAACAAGTTGCTAACTCTGATGAGTGGGTTGCACTTCGTGAAGAAAATGGTCTAGCACCATTCTCAAGCTATGGTAGCGACTTCGAAAGCTTTGCTAAATCACAAATCGAAATTTTGACAGGCATCTCTAAGGAGCTTGGCATCATCGAATGATAGACGCATATAAGGTATCTTCTCCTAGCTCTAATTCTAATAGCTCTAATTCTAATAGCTTTATTTCTAGATGGCAGGTACTGAACTAATGGCAGATAGAATTGCTGGACTTATTGTCTTAGCTTGCGCCATTGCTTACGGACTCGGGGCTTCTCGCCTCGAGTCTGGTTTTGGTTCTGGTCCTGTAGGTCCGAGACTCTTCCCTACTATTTTAGCTATTTGTTTAGGCATTTGTGCAGTCCTCATGATGTTTAGGTCTGACCCTGCCCCGAGTTGGCCAAAAGGAAGTCAAATTTGGCTCAAGTTTATTCTTGTTCTCACAGCATTTATATTTTACGCTTACGGTCCAATTAGCATTAGAAATCTAGGCTTTATTATTTCTACTAGTTTTGTCACCTCAGTTGTCAGTATTTTCTTTGGTGCTAGATTTTTACCTGCCTTGCTGGTTGGCATTATCTCAAGCTTTGCCCTTTACGCAATATTTGTCTTAGGTCTTGATTTATCATTACCAGTTGGGAGAATCTTCGACTGATGGAAGTCTTTCAACTTTTACAAGATGGTTTTAGCATTGCCCTGCAACCTCAAAATCTACTCTTGGCCTTTATTGGTGTATTGCTAGGAACAATTATCGGCATGCTCCCTGGCGTGGGCCCTATCAATACCATTGCAATTCTTATCCCTATCACCTTTGCCTTAGAACTTAACCCATCATCAGCCATAATTATGTTTGCTGGTATTTATTATGGGTCTATGTATGGTAACTCTATTAGTAGTATTCTACTCAATGTACCTGGTACAGCGGCTTCTGTAGTTACTGCACTCGATGGTTATCCTATGGCGCAGCAAGGGCGGGCTGGTCCTGCACTGGCAATGTCTGCTATTGCTTCATTTATAGGTGGTACTTTATCCATCTTCGCACTTGTATTTTTTGCGCCTATTTTGGCTGAGTGGGCCATTGATTTTGGACCTGCTGAGTACTTCGTGTTGATGGTTTTTGCTTTCTCTACATTATCTAGTTTAACAGGTAACAATATTTTCAAAGGATTAATTGCTGCACTCCTTGGTCTCATTCTGGCAACGGTTGGTTTGGATCCACAGGGTACTGGTGTACGTTTCACCTTTGGTAATATCAATCTCTATGATGGGCTGGATTTTGTTGTTGTCGTCATTGGCTTTTTCGCAATTAGCGAAGTCTTTCAGATGATGAGTGAAACAGACTCTGGTCAAGTCGTCAACAGTAAAGTAAAGCAAGTTATGGTCACTGCTAAAGAATTTATGTCTTCACTTGGCACTATGATTCGCAGTAGTATTTCAGGATTCATAATTGGGGTACTTCCTGGTGCTGGTGCAACTATGGCTAGCTTTGTTGCTTACACAACTGAAAAGCAAATTGTAGATAGAGATGATACCTTTGGTAAAGGCGACATTCGGGGTGTTGCTGCACCTGAAGCTGCTAACAATGCAGCCTCGGTTGGTGCTTTTATTCCGATGTTGACCTTAGGTGTTCCTGGTAGCGGTACGACTGCGGTTATGCTTGCAGCACTACTAAGTTATGGCGTTACACCTGGTCCTCTACTTATTCAAGACAATCCAGAAATTTTCTGGGGTTTGGCTGCATCAATGTACATCGGCAACCTTATGTTGCTTGTACTGAACCTACCCTTAGTTGGCTTATTTGCAAAGATTCTTTTAGTGCCACGCTGGATTCTTATGCCACTGGTTATTGTATTGAGCTTTGTAGGTGTCTACGCGGTTAATAACAATCCATTTGACCTTTTGCTTATGACAGGTTTCGGTGTACTTGGTTACATCATGCGCAAAGGTGGTTTCCCACTTGCACCTGTTATTTTAGGACTTGTGCTTGGCGGACTTATGGAAACC
>CALHRJ010000521.1 GCA_938038395.1 uncultured Deinococcales bacterium
AAATGACAAATTTCCGTTACTAATCTGCATTATTTCTAAACTTAATTTCCATAACTCTAACTTGCCATATTTTTCACGTCAGCGACCTATATAATTCGACCTAATTATCCTAGATTAGGACCTAAGGTAATCATGACTAACATTTAGTTGATGAAAGAGGGTATAATACAACCATGACTGGACCTTTTGGAAGTACATACAGCAATAAAGAGAGCGAATTACCAATCTTCGATGTGGTTTTGGAGAAATATCACGTTAGAGAGTTAGGTAAGGGTGATACCCTATATCATGTAGGAGACGAAGCAGAAGCAGTGTTTCGCATTGAAGAGGGTCTCTTTAAACTTAGTATTGACATGTTTACGGGTCGTGAACGCATAATTAGCATTGTTGGTCCGGGTGATTTTATTGGTGCATTAACACCAGCTTATGAAAGTTACCAAGATACTGCTGAAGCACTAAGCCATCGTGTGAAGGTGAGTGTTGTGCCTAGCGATCAAGTTGATTCAGCATTGCAAAATGTTCTTCATGTAGCAACAGGTGTACATTTACAACGTGCATGTGAAGCGCTTGAAGATACCGAATTACCTGTTAATGCACGTTTAGCACGTACTTTACTACGATTAGGTGAGCGTTTTGGTAACAGTTCTGATGATGGCAAAGTTCATATCACGCTTCCTCTTACACATGAAAATCTCGCATCAATGATTGGAGCAGCACGAGAAACAACTACGGCTATTTTGGGCGATATGCGTTCAATTGGTTTGATTAGTGGTACTCGTGGACATTACAGCTTTAATCATCATGAACTCAGCGAGTTTGCTATCGATGCATCAATGTAATTAATACAGAAAAGTTTAATAAACCTTAACCATTCTGTAATGATTACTGAGTAGTATAGCCTGACTCGTTTAATCGGAGGGTCACATTATTATGACTAGGCTATTCTTTAAATCAATATCGTTTGTAACACTTGCAATCTTTTCAATCTTAATAGTTAGCGGTTGCGTTCCACAGTCTCAAAGTGGAAACACTGCAAATAGTGCCTATGATCCATTTCCTCAGACATCTGTAACGCCTGATTCTTATACAGGCAGTTATCCTTCCTATTGTGGCTATATAGCCAATAGTAATCGTCAGGAATGTATAGGTTACATTTCAAACTCGAATACTAATAATACAGGAAATACCCCAAGTTCTAACACTAGTAATTCTGCAAATTCAACTTCTACTACTAATTACAATAATAGTTACCCAAGTTATTGCTCTCAATCGCAATATAGTTATCGCCAAGATTGTGGTGGCAATGGTATTCCTCCAACAACAACCGGGTACCCAAGTTATTGTTCTGACTCAACCTATAGCTATCTTGTAGCGTGTGGTGGTAATGGGTCAGCAACATCCACAAGTAGTTCTTACCCAAGCTACTGTAGCAACTCAGCGAATGCTCACTTAACTGCGTGTGGTGGTAATGGCACACCTACTAGTACAGCAACTAGCACTACTACGTATACAACGATAAGTACCCCGAGTTATTGTTCAAACCCTCAACATAGTTTTAGAACTGAATGTGGAGGCAATGGTGTTCAGAATACTGTTACTAGCTCGAGCTCCTACCCTGCCTACTGTACAACTCCTGCAAATAGTACCCGTAGCGAATGTACTGGGGCTACTACATCTAACACAACAACTAGCAACTCTCCAGCTTACTGTGCAACTCCTGCAAATAGTACGAGACCAGAGTGTACAGGTGCTAGCACAACCACTACAGGTGGCAATCCAACAATTTTCATAACACCTGTAAACAATACACCAACAACTACAAATAGACCTGCTTACTGCAGTACACCTGCAAATAGCACACGTCCAGAATGTACAGGTGCTACGACAAATACCTCAACGAATACAGGTGTTAACTCAGCAGTAAACATTTCTGGTGTTTGGGAAGGTAACTTAGTTAATACAGAAAATACTTTAAGTGTGCCAACCTGTATGCTCTTGAACGATGTTAATGGTCAGCTCACTGGCCAGATTTACTTCCGCCGTAGTTCAGCACTTGAATACTACGGTGAGTTACAAGGCTCAACACAAGCAACAGCTAGTGCTTCTAGTACCGGTACATTTATTAAAAATACAAGTTTAGTTGTTTACTATCCTGACCGTACGCGCACACAGTTCACTGGTAATTTCGATAGTAATAATAGCTTTCAAAGCCAGTATTCTTACTTTGATGCTAATGGTGGAACACTTACAACAGGTAACAGTGACTTAAGAAAGAGCAATCGCTCGAGCTGTCAATAACCCTTAACTAAAACTTAAACACATTAATCACCTTGTCAAAAGCAAGGTGATTTTTTATAGCTGAATATTTAAGCATTCCCCAACAAGTATGAAATAACCGTATCTTAAACACCTCAAGTGTTCTAGACTATGCCATGATTCATACTGCAAACTTGTCCACAAAAAAGCGTTTAGCGCTATCTGGCGGTAGTTTATCCTTCTTCCTTATCTTGGTACACATGGGGGTTGATGGCTACAGCAGTATGTTTTATGCCATGCAACCAAGTCTTCAGGAAAAATTCTCACTCAGTAAAACTGACTTAGCAATGTTAGTCGCCACACTTTCTTTAAGCACCTCTTTTGTGCAACCACTCTTTGGTAGTGTGGCTGACCGTTTTGGAAGACGTGCCACTGCAGCAATAGGTGCTTTACTGATTGCATGTTTACTTAGTCTTATGGGAATCATGCCCACTGTACCTTTGCTATTTGCATGTCTGCTATTTGGTGGTTTAGGATCTGCAGCCTTTCACCCAGCGGGCACAAGCATGGCTAGAGAAGCTGGGACAAACAAAGGCTTAGCTGTTGGGCTTTTTAGTTTTGGTGGCACAATTGGTCTTGCGCTTGGACCACTTATAGCCTTATTTATCATTGCGAACTTTGGTCTTCAATGGACACCTATCGTTATGATTCCGGGTGTTATTTTGGCACTCTTGATGTTTGTCTTAGTGCCTAAAGTAGATATGTCCAAAATTGAGAAAAGAAAGTTCTTTGATATATCTCTTTTCAAAGGACCTGTAGGTTTACTAGCGATTGTTGGCATATTGAGAAGCATCACCTACGTTACTTTTTCGAGCGGAACGCCTCTATGGCTGGTAAGTCAGGGCATTGCTAGAGATAGCAGTGTTATTGGCTGGACGCTGGCAATCTTTTCATTTTCAGCAGGTTTTGGTGGCATACTCGCTGGTTACTTAACACCTTACTTTAATCGCCAAATCCTTATAACAGCTACCATGCTTGCTGCTCTGCCTGTCTTTCTTGCACTATTTCGTGTTGAGATTGCATCCGTTCCTTACTATGCACTTTTAGTCTTAGGCGGAATCCTTGTGAATGCAGGCTTACCCTTAATGATTGTCAGTGCTCAAGATTTAGCACCGAATGCTATTGGTACGGCTTCGGGAATCATGATGGGCTTTAGCTGGGGCTCTGCTGGTCTTTTCTACATTTTTGTTGGAAAGATGCAAGAAACCATTGGTATTGAAGCAGCCATGTCCATGGCTTATTTTTTACTTATCCCAGGCGCAATCTTAGCCTTTTACATTTTTAGACGTTACAAAGATAGACTCGTATATTAAGCTGCTTTTTGTACTATCAATTGGTTGTGTGTCTACTATCATCAAGAACATCTAAAAAGTATTCTTCTATCAATCGGATAAATGATTGAATAACCTCGATATAGCTACTTTAAATTTCCTGTCATAGTTGAAAAATCCACACCCTCAACCACATCTCAAGAAACATGTTAGACTTGCAAAATTATGGCAGAAAAAGTAGAAAAAATCGCTTATCAAGGTATTCCAGGCGCTTATCACGAGGTAGCGTGTTATCAATACAACCCTGAGCTCGAGTCCGTTGGCTTTGACACCTTTGATGAAACCTTTGCATCTGCACTCGCTGGGGACTGTGACTATGCATGCATGGCAGTTGAAAATAGTCTTGCAGGATCTATCAATGCAACTTACGATATATTATCTGACTCTGTACTGCATGTCATTGGTGAAGAGGTTGTCAAGGTTGACCATGCGCTTATGGCACGTAAAGGTACACAACTTTCAGATGTCAAACGTGTTTACAGCCACTACCAAGCGCTTGCACAATGCGAGCAATATCTTAAAAAGAATAACTTTTCTGCAGTAACAGAATTTGATACCGCAGGTTCAGCACAAATCATTGCAAATCGAAATGATGAGGGCGAAGCTGCCATTGCTAGCATCCGAGCTGCAGAAATATATGGTTTAGATATTTTAGCAACAAACATTCAAGATGAGCCTTTTAACTACACCCGTTTTTTCATTTTAGGTCCGAACGAAGCACCTTATATTGAAGGTGAAAAATATAAGACTAGCTTGTTGCTTGCGACAAGACACCAACCTGGTGATTTGGTAAAGTGTTTAGAACTTTTTCCAGAGCACAACATCAATATGACGAAGCTTGAATCTCGTCCTAGACGAGATAAGCCATGGAGTTATGTCTTTTATATTGACATTGATGGGCACATCAATGATGCCAATGTATCTGCTGCAATGATGGGTATGATGCGCCGAGCGGCCTTTGTAAAGTTCTTAGGTTCTTATGTAGCTGCGCCTGCACCAGTATAAATACTGGTCAAAGCAATTTAAAAATCAAAAGTAGCTTCAATAGCACCTAGTACTTCAACTTCATTGGTATCTAAAAAGTATTTAATTTCTTTTCCACTTACAACGTCTGTACCCATGGTGCTTTTTGCTGGACTACCACGCAGTATTGCGATGCCAGCTTGCTCATTCCATTCGACTGTTTCTGCTGTACTGCTGCGTCCGCCCGCTTCTAGGGTTACGCCATCTTCCAATACTTTTACATCTTCGTTTGTATCAAAGAATAAACTACCAGCTGTGGCTGATAATTGGTCTTCTTGTTTTTCAGAATCACGGGTTAGGGTTACAGGTCCTGTTAAGCGACTTATGCCATCTGCATTGTCGTAATTGAACTTTGAACCTAAGATATCGGTAGCACCTTCTATGAGTCTGACTAAGGCTAGTGGGCTTGCTTCTACAACTGGGCAAAGGCTATCTGTAAATTCAGCGCCGCCACCGAGTAGCTCGAGCTTTTCTTCATTATCCGTCTCATCTGGTACTTTAACCAACACAATGTTTGACAACAACAAACTATCGTTTATTTTTGTAGATACCCTATACTCTCCAGGTGCATAAAAACTACCCAACCGCAAACCCTCTTCACAATCTTTCGCTCTAGGGGGTATAAATTTAGCACCACTTGCTGAAGTTGCTTCATCAGCCTGTGTTATCGTGATCTTTTGATCATCTCTTTGAATTGAAAATTCTGCCCCTGTTTGAGCGGTCACTGCACTAAAAACCATTACACTAAAAACTATTTTCCAAACAACAAGTTGCAAACCTAAGATAGGTTTACAACTTGTTTTAAATGGTAATTTAGTTAGCTTCATAATTTGGTAGACCTATTCAGTACTAAGTTCAGAAGTCAGGAGGAAGTCTGCTTCATCCCAAATAATTTCTGCTGTCTCATCCAAAATTTGTACAAGGTCGAGATCAATTCGCTGCTCGAGCCTTTGGCCTGTCAGCGTAACATCAAATTCGGAATCAACAGATTTCGCAAGATTTTCAGCTGTTCCAAAAACCTCAGCACGCTCAATCTCATCATCAAAGAAAACAACTTCACCAGTGGTCATAATCGAACCATCAACAAGCGTTACATTACCGCTTGCCATTAACTTCTTACTATTAGTCAAAACTCGAACCGTATCTGCAGTAATAGTAACTTCATCATCTCCACTACCACGTTTAATAACTACTTGACTATCTGGACTAGTCATCACTGCTAGATCCAATCCCTGCTCAAAAGTAATTGATTCAGCTTCAGCACTTTGTGTGCCACTTTCAAGAGTAACTTCACCACGGCTGATACTCACATCTGTATCCACATCAAAAGTAGCAGACGCTGCAGTAATCGTCGTAATATCACCATCGTTTTCCTTTGGCGCTACAGTAATATCAACACGTTCTTGTGCACTTAATTCACCAAAACCAGTTTCTTCACTGTATTCAAGTGCTTCACCAATAGCTGTTAAACGCTTACGTTGAACACGAACACCACCTGTAAAGTTTGCGACTCTTTCACCAGCAGTTGCAATCAAAACCTCTTCAGGCGCTTTTAGCTCCGCTTCTTTTGCATAAACAGACAGCTGAGAGTCCTCGTCTTTTTTGTCTTGTTCATCTTCAACACCAACTTTACCAATAATCCCCTCATCCTCTGGATGGCTATAGATCCAAGGACCGTATCGGAAATCTACAGCTTTACGAGTACCACCACTATATTCAATAGTAATTACACGTTCGTTGGCCTTCTTAGTATCAGTATCATCTGTTTCAGTTATAGAAGCTTCTTCAACTTCACCTGATGTTTCATCATTAGCTTCTTCAACACTAGATAGATCCTGAGACACTTCCTCTTCAAGTTCTGGACTTGAACTTTCGACTTCACTTTCAGCAGAAACCTCTGTACTGGACTCATCAGCAGTTTCTGCTGAAACTTCGTCTGCAGCAGTACTGGTTGTTTCAACCTCTTCAGATACACTAATACCTTCAGTGGATTCACCATCTACCTGAGTTTCTTCAGTCATTTCAGTTGATGTGTCTTCAGCAGTATTAGATTCTTCAACCTCTTCAGTAGATTCACTATCTACTTGAGCTTCATCAGCCTCAGCTGGACTTTCTTCCATCACTTCAGTCGATGTAGCTTTGTCAGTATTTGATACCTCAGCTTCTTCAGTCCCAGTTAAGTTATCCGCCTCGGTTGCTGTGTCTGTCGAAGCATCTGCTGATGTCTCTTTGGTAGCTTCTGCTGAAGCATCAGTATCATCTTTTTCTTCCGAATCTGTTGCTGCTTCTGTTGAAGTTGTGCTCACAGATTCTGACGTAGTTTCAGCGTTTGTATCACTACTATTTTCTGTCGTAGATTGCGCTGTGGATTGTGATAAGCCAACCGTCAACAGGCACATGCATAAGATACCCGTCCCAATTGTTATATAAGCTTTCTTAAATAGTAATTTCATTTTAAAATAGCACTCCTTTGTAAATTGTTAAATTATGGTTCTTCAGTATTCAAATCATATTTGAAGGTTGTATAACCGATGGTATTGGGGCCACCATCCGAATAATCAGTAAAATCAAAACTCGTGTCGACATTGCTTGCTACACTTTTAACATCCCCATCAAGTAGGTGCATCGTTGGTATTTGAAATCGGCCCTGATTTTGATCAATTAACGCTTGTCTACCATCTTTAGCAAACATTTCAAGATCCCAACCAGCTTCTACTAAATGAATAAAGAGAGAATCCCCCCTGATGTTGTCGTTGTTATCAATAACAAGTTCATCAGACTTAAGAGTAAAATCTACTTCATCATTTACAGACCTCGAGCCGTTGTTAACATCCATCAACACAGCTTCTCTTGATTCAGGTCTGTAATTCACATCCGCTACTTCAAACTCCCATATAGCATCAGCGTCTGCTTGTGGATAGAGCGTTAAACGGGTCTTATTAAGCTCAATTGTCGTGTCTGGTGTAAGCTCTTCCTTTTCAGGCAATAAGCTTAAAACAGTCAAAACAACGATAAAAATACTAAAGGCTAAAATAGCAAAACGTAACACATCTTAATTGTGGCGATATAGGTAATGAGAAGCGTGACAGTCACGCGTAGCATTATTTGTTAAAACCCAAGAAATAATGCTTTTAGAAAGACATATTTGTAACAATTATTTTTAAAACCACATAACACTTACTTTTCATCAAATCTTGACTCTTAAAGCAAATCAAAGATGTTTATCCTTCTTAAAGTTTTATCGTTCCTAAAACGTATTTTGCCACTCTTAATATGTGCTTTAAAAAACTAGCAATCTATATATTTCAAACCCTTCTAAAACCCATAAAAAGCTTATGAAACAACTCAAAATGATAAGGGAATTTTTTGATTTATCTATAATTAAACCAGAAAATCTAACTGTGAATCAGTATCTTGAAAAGTGACTTAAAATACCTTTATTTTTATATTCCTTTTATATAGCTAGCACAGTGTGGGAAACACTACAAATAGCGTTATAAATGTGACAAAGAGTCATTGAATGTCTACAAAAATGCTTGCTACTCTAAGGGCATGTTAAACCAAATACAATTCAACGAGTTTATCTGTGTTTGCACACACCTCAAGGAGGATTTGTGAATTTTATAAAAAGGCTACGCGTAGCCCGTATGATTCCAGCAATTCTACTTTTACCCTTATTAGCTGGCTGTACCGAAATGGGTCCAGGCACTACTTTTGATGTTAGAAGTAACATTGCTAGAGAGCAGCTCAGCTTGTTTATGCTGACCTTCTGGTTAGGTCTTGCAGTACTAGTTGTAGTTTGCGGTATTTTCTTATTCGTTATATTTAAATTTAGAGTTCAAGATGATCACGATAAAAGTGATATTCCTGAACAGACTCACGGTCACACAGCTTTAGAGATTGCCTGGACAATTGCTCCAGTTATTCTCGTAATTATTCTAGCTGTACCAACTATTAGACTAACCATGCTTCAAGAATCTGAAACAGCACGTACTGCAGACAACGATATCGTTGTCAACGTAACTGGCTATCAGTGGTGGTGGAAGTTTGAATATCCTGAATTGGGTATTACCACTGCCAACGAACTTCATATTCCTGAAGGTCGCCGTGCAACCTTTAACCTAGAATCAGCAGATGTGCTTCACAGCTTCTGGGTTCCACAAATGGGTGGTAAAAAAGATTTGATTCCTGGCCAAGACAACTTTTTGTGGTTTATTCCTGATGAAGGCAGCGCACAAGAAGAACCTTACTATGCACAGTGTGCAGAACTTTGTTTAGGTGCTCACGCTTATATGCGATTTAAAGTAAAAGTAGACACTGCTGAAGATTTTGATGCTTGGGTAGCTGGTTTACAAGGTGCGTCACTACAAAAAGTATCAGCTGATCCACTCGTTCAACAAGGCAAACAAGCTTATATTCAAAAAGGCTGTGCTGGTTGCCATACTATTGAAGGTCAAGCAGTCGGTAACGAACGCTATCCAAACCTAACAAACTATGGTCAACGTAGTATTGTTGCTGGCTTAGAACCAAACACACCAGAAAATCTAGCAACTTGGATTCGTGACCCTCAAATCTTCAAACCAGGCAACTATATGCCTACACTATTTTCAGGTGCTGAAGGTGAAGAAGAGCAAATCGAAGCAATCGTAGCTTACTTACACAGCTTGGGTGTAGATGATCTATCTCAAGCAAGTGCA
This sequence comes from uncultured Deinococcales bacterium, assembly GCA_938038395.1. GTDB lineage: Bacteria > Deinococcota > Deinococci > Deinococcales > Trueperaceae > CALGZD01. The sequence continues at coordinate 9,368 of CALHRJ010000521.1, forward strand.
GAACGATAGGGGATAATATAAATGGCTATTTCTAGAAAACCCGCCTCACAAGCCCCTGATTTTTCAGGTGGTCTCTTTAAGCGTCCAACAACCTCAAAAGGTTTGGTTAGTTGGCTAACAACTATCGATCACAAACGTATCGGTATTCTGTATTTTTTATCTGGCATCTTCTTTTTTGTCATTGGTGGTTTAGAAGCACTCGTTATTCGTACACAGCTTACCCGCTCAGGCTTGAACTTAATCAGCCCTGACCTTTACAACCAAATGTTCACCATGCACGGCACAACCATGATTTTCTTAGCAGTTATGCCTATGTCGGCTGGATTCTTTAACTATCTGACGCCTCTAATGATTGGTGCCAGAGATGTTGCTTTCCCCAGATTAAACTCATTTAGCTATTGGACCTTTTTCTTTGGTGCAATCACACTAAATGCAAGTTGGTTCTTGGGTGGTGCACCAGACACTGGTTGGTTCGGTTACTCTCCACTAACTAGCACAACCTATAGCCCAGGCTTAGCGGTTGATTTCTGGGTCTTTGGTTTACAGATGCTTGGTTTAGCTTCGCTTCTTGCTGGTTTTAACTTTATCGTTACAATCATCAACATGCGTGCCCCTGGCATGACTATGTTCAAGATGCCCGCTTTTGTCTGGATGACACTTGTTGTTCAGTTCCTCGTTATCCTTGCTTTCCCTGCAATCACAATTGCTCTTGTTGAGCTTATGATGGACAGGCAGTTTGGTACAGGCTTCTTTAATCCAGCTATGGGAGGTATGCCTATTTATTGGCAGCACCTATTCTGGGTTTTCGGACACCCTGAAGTTTACATTCTGATTCTTCCAGCAATGGGTATTGTCTCAGAAGTCTTACCAACATTCTCACGTAAACCACTTTTTGGTTATCCAGTAGTTGTTATGTCAGGTGCGCTTATTGGTCTTATGGGCTTTGCAGTATGGAGCCACCACATGTTTACAACAGGCATGGGCGCAGTTGCTAACGCAGCATTCGCTGCAACAACCATGACTATTGCGATTCCTACAGGCGTTAAAATCTTTAACTGGATTGGTACACTCTGGGGCGGTAAGATTCGCCTAACCACACCAATGCTATTTGCACTTGGATTCATCTTTATGTTCACTGTTGGTGGTGTCAGTGGTGTTATGCACTCAGCAGCGCCTGCTGACGCACAGCAGCAAGATACTTACTTTGTGGTTGCTCACTTCCACTACGTACTGATCGGTGGATCAATCTTCGGTCTTTTCTCTGGCTTCTATTACTGGAGCCCAATGGTAACAGGTCGAATGTTAAGCGAGAAGTGGGGCAAGATTGTTTTCTGGGTCATGTTCTGGGGCTTTAACATCACATTCTTCCCAATGCACTTTGCAGGTTTGAATGGTCAAGCACGTCGTACTCACAGTTATAGTCAAGAACTCGGGTTGGATAACCTCAATACTTTAGCCACAATAGGATCTTATATCCTTGCTTTAGGTGTCGGTATATTTATTGTTCATGTTATTCGAGATGTAATCTCTGGTGAAAAAGTTTCTGAAGATCCATGGGATGCTCGTACAATTGAGTGGAGACTACCTTTACCAACACCTGTTTATAACTTTGACAAAATCCCTAACATCACTCATCGTGACCAGCACTGGTTCGATAAGCACCCTGACTTAGCGCATAGCCATGAACATGGTGCAGATGGTGCAGCACATGCAGATGACGATGGTCATAGCCATGAAGACGAACATGGTATCCACTTACCAGGTCAATCTTGGTATCCCTTTGTCATGTCATTTGGTTTATTTGTAGTTGTTTTTGGTGGCCTTTATAGCAGCTTGCTAATGGTCATTGTTGGATTTGTAATCACCTTTATTGGCTGTTATGCATGGGCATTTGAAGGTATTGGTGGCACACACGTTAAGCCGAAAGGTCAATCATGGTATCAGTAGCACACGGTTCTGGTCATGATGAACATCATGATACTGAACATAGCGAACACCGCAGTACAAACGTTGATGATAAGAAAATACTTATGTGGGCCTTCTTGGCCTCAGATTGTATGTTCTTTGGAGCATTAATTGTCACGTATCTAGTTTATAAAGGTCGTAGCTTAGTTGGACCTTATCCAATAGATGTTTTGGATATTCCACTTACCACAGTAAGTACTTTCGTACTTCTAATGAGCAGTTTTTTGATGGTGCTTGCACTTGATTCAATTAAGCATAATGACATTCCGAAGTTTAGACTTTGGACACTTGGTGTTTGTCTATTTGGAAGCATTTTCTTAGGCTTTCAGGTTTATGAATTCAGCCACTTTGTTGATGTAGGTTTAACACTACAGCAAAATCTATTCGGAACAACCTTCTTTACATTGACTGGCACACACGGTATCCACGTAACAATTGGTGTTATCTGGCTATTGTCCATTTTGGTAACATCTTATGTTCGTCCTATGACAAGTAAAGATGCAGTGTATGTTGAAGTTGCAGGTTTGTATTGGCACTTTGTTGACATTGTTTGGATTGTAATCTTTACAATCGTTTACCTTGTCGAGTTCATTGGCGTTCCGGCTTAGAGGTCTTTTGAAATGAGAAAAAATACTAATCACGGCAGTGCACAATTTTATTTACTTATAGCAATTGTTCTAGGGGTTATTACCTTTTTTGAATTTGCTTTTGTAGAGTGGCAAGGCATGCTGTTCAATAACGACGGGCTAATTTTATGGTCGTTGTACATTTTATCAATCATTAAGTTTTTCTTAGTGGTTATGTTCTTTATGCACTTATATGGTGACCACAAGTTACTAACACAACTTTTTACTGCTGGCATGGTGGTCGGTAGCATAACGGTTGCAATTATGTTGATGCTTTTTACCGCAGATAACATGAACCGCTACAGAGTAGAACAACCAGTCAGTGCAAGTAGCGTTGGACATGGCGGTGATCATGGCGGTGATCATGGGGACGGCCATGCAGCTATAGAGATTCCAGAACGTTCTTTAGCAGAAACACTTTCACGTCCTGCACCGAAGAGTCAGCAATACGCTTTAGCACCTCGTGAAAGTCTTGACGCTGGTAGTCTAAACTTGCCGAGCATCTCGTTACCTGCAATTGACCAAGGTGTTCTACCTGCTGGCAATAGCAGTATGGAACCTGAAGTCATGGAAACAGTTGTTACTACGGTAACAACTCAACCTGCTACTACTGTAATTACTCAACCAGTTGTGCAAGAAGTCCAAGTTGTAGAAACTGTGACTACTGAAGTAGCACCAGTAACACCTACCGAAGCTACTATGACAACCGAAACCATGACAACTACAACTGAGGTTGTTACAACTGAATCAACTGGCGATGCTGACCTAGCTGCACTTAGAGCACAGGTTGAAGCATTACGCTTAGAGCTAGAAGCTATGGAAAATGAGCTTCCTTCTGAAGTAGCCACTACTACTGTCCAAGCAGTTCAAGCTACACCAGCTCAAACTACTACAGTAACAACACCAGTTGTAACCGAAACAGTTACAACAACGGTAACGCAAACTGCACCTACTTCTGCTGAAACTGCTGCTATTGCTACAACCGCAGCTGCCACAGTTGGTGCCGCAGCAACTGCTGCAGTCAGTGCTAGTACAACACCTGCTGCGGTTAGCGAAACTGTAACAGAGAGTATGACAGAAACTGTAACAGAGACTGCGACAGAAACTGTAACAGAGACCGCCAGTGTTGAAACCATTAGTGTTAGCTTTGATAGCGAACTTGGAAACTCTGCCTATATGGGTAACTGTTTAGCTTGTCACCAAATGAATGGTGAAGGCATCCCTGGTGCATTTCCACCCCTTAAAGGGCACATCACTGAGCTTTATAATGCTGAGGGTGGTCGTGACTATCTTGTTCAGGTAGTTCTTTATGGCCTTCAAGGTGAAATTACTGCTGGTGGCATGACTTATAACGGCATGATGACAGCTTTAGGTAATTTAGACGATGACACAATTGCCGCAATTCTTAACCACGAGCTTACTAGCTGGGGTAATGATGCACTTGTTAATGACTTTAGTCCAATTACGGCTGAAGAGGTTGCAGCTCAGAGAGCTACGCCTTTAACTGCTCAAGAAGTTCTTGCGAATCGTGTTATTCAGTAAGTAGCAAACACTTAGTAAATTTTAGGCTAGCTCAGTTTGAGCTAGCCCTTTTTATTGTCTAAAAAAATCGAACTAATACCAATTCAGTTTATATAGCCATTTAAGAGTTAGATGATACATTCAGAAATATCTAAGTTACCAGATAAGGTATAGAAGAATGGCTTCAAAACTTCCATAGTCATATAGTATTTGTCGTGTTTATCTCTTAGAGTGCTATATCTACGAGGCTTACGGAATGTAGTTGAGCAAATGATAGTTCAAACTCATGTTTTCAGACACGGTATCAGCTATTTTCAGTAGTTACAAACAAGATCACAATAGGTAGATTAGATTGACTAAAATTCTTTGGCTCTAGATTCTAACCACTCACCCTGCTGCATTGTTGTAAGTTCAGACTCATGCACAATCTCTTTACCCTTCAGAATAACAGAGTTGATTCCCCCATTTAATACCTCACCCATAAAAGGACTTTGGGGGTGTTTTGATTTTAGAGAAGAAGATGTTACTTGCCATGTTTGATTCATATCTACAATTACAAAATCAGCATCTGCCCCAATACAAATCTCACCTTTTTGTGGCCATAAGCCAGCAAGTTGGGCAGGTCGCTGAGAGAGAAGTATCGAGAGTTGCTCAAAGCTTAGATTTCGCTTGCCAATTCCTTCATGGAGCATGAGCGGCAAGAGTGTTTGAATACCATTAATCCCACCCCAAGCAGACCATATGTTTGTCTCACCTCTACGTTTTTCTTCCTCTGTGCAGGGTGAATGGTCAGAGGTTATACAGTCTATTGTATTTGATAAAACCATAGTCCATAAATCGTCTTGTCTTTGCTTGTTGCGTAGCGGTGGTGCACACTTTGCAACTGGCCCTAATCTATAGAAGTCTTGATCTGTTAAGGCTAAATAGTGTGAACATGTTTCAAACGTAACCTTTTGACCTTTAGCTTT
>CALHRJ010000522.1 GCA_938038395.1 uncultured Deinococcales bacterium
CTCTTCGAAGTCTATATCCCTGGCGGTATGTGGTCAGGTTGGCCACCTCACTGCCATGATAGACATCTAGGCAGTCCATACTTAGAAGAGACTTACCACTTCCAGTTTGATAAACCTGCGGGCTTTGGCTTACACAGAAACTACAACAACGAAACTGGCTTTGATGAGGTATTTTCAGTCATGAGTGACGACCTAGTTCTCGTCACCGAAGGCTATCACCCAGTAGCAGCGGCACCTGGCGCAACTATGTACTTCTTAAATTATCTTGCTGGCGATTTAGTGAGCGATGAACGTGCTACACCACCTGTAGATGACCCAGACCATGCTTTCCTTAAAGATAACTGGGATGCTTATAAGGTTGAATTACCGTTGATGGAATAATCTTCAACACCAAATATTGATAAATTTTTAGAACCCTCGCTTGAGGGTTCTTTTTTTGATTTTAAATTTAAGGAGTGGTTACCACCGTAGCTTCTCTAATCAACCAAGAAAACAATTGAACATCTTCTAGTCCAGAAACATTAAAGCTATCTAATGTTGGGGGAAGATCACTAAATGCTTTAACTGGGTCATAGCGACTAATAGTTCTATCGCTAAGTACATACACAAAATCATTTTGTGGTACAGGAACATAGAAAGCATCTTTTGCATTTATAAATCTACTAGTCTTATTTGCAAGCGCAGGTGTTTCATAAACTACAAATTCATCATCTGTTAAAGCTAGAAAACGTCCATTCGAAGGATTTGGGAAGATGCGTTGAACAGTTTCACCATAGCTAACAGCGCTTTCTAAAGTAGCTGTGCTTAAGTAGTTGGTTACTATAGCGTAGTTCTCAGCTCGAGCAATAATTAGTTCTTCTTCACCATCGTTAGGACGTCCAAAAGCTTGCATATCTATAACGTTTGTAATATCTAGGTTTCGCAGAACTGTTTCCTCCTCAAATTCAGGAATTGACAACTTGCGAAGTGTTCCCTGTTCTCCTGAGCCTTCTAGAAAAAATAGTCTTTCAGCAGTATCATCTTGATAGCTAAAAATTTGGCTACTTTCATTAATGTTCATTATCAAGTCTTTGTGATAAACCAGCTCTGGTTCTGCTTTTAAATCACTGCCAATATCAATAATATCAATCGCATTGCTTTCTTGACTACTGCTACTACATAATCTTTGATTACTTACCAAAGCTATGTAGCGACCTGATTTACTTACTTGGATATCTGTTACACAAAAACTACTTGGTGCGGGGACGTTCTCAGCTCGAGCCAAGTCAACATCTACCTTAATGACATCCCGCTTGGCAACTATAGCTGCGTCGCCATTTGCCCTTTTAGCCTCTGTCATATCAAAAACAGATACATAGGCCTGATTATTGGCATCTCGGCTTAAAAGAAAAAGCTCTTCTCGAAGTGAACTCTGATTGCGATCAGAAAAATCAAAAGCAACACCTTTGGTACCCTCAACTAATGGCTTTGAAGTAAACAAACTACCTTCTTGAGCAGACGCATCTGACTCATCAAAAAGTGTTTCCCCATCAACCAAGCCAATTTTGTCTTGAAAAGCAACCACAAAAAGAACGTTTGACTGGTTACCTAATTCTGTTGAACCATCGCAAGCTATAAGCAAAAAGAATACTGCAAAAAGAATAGTTAGAAAAGAAAAACACTTCATAACATCTTTATACTTCATTTTATGGTGAGTATACTGTTATAATCAGACAAACTACTTAAGAAAGTTAAGTTCACCAGAGCCTTACACTATATGTCTACCCAAAAGATGTCTACCCAAAAGCCTAAACCTATATTTGACAAAGTTGACCAACAGATTTTAGCTATTCTTCGTGAAGATGGTCGTGCTAGCCACGCAACAATTGCGAAAGAAGTAAAACTATCCGCTCCTGCTGTGGGGGAACGTATCAGGAAGCTCGAGCAATCAGGCGTAGTCCTTGGCTATAGAGCTGTACTCAACCCAGAAGCCTTTGATAGAAACATCTGTGCTTTTGTGGCTCTTAGCCCTCAAGCCAGAAGTCCAGCCAAACAATTGGTTGAAAGGCTTGTAGCCCTACCCGAAATAGAGGAACTACACGCCGTAGCAGGTGAAGATAGCTATATTGCAAAAGTCAGGGTTGCAAATACTGCATCGTTAGATATCTTTCTAGATACCCTATTTATGCTAGAAGGTGTTGAACGCACAAGAACTACAATTATTCTAAAAACAGATATCGAACGCCCTATCCATCTGCCTTTTCTTGACACAGATTCTTAATACAGATTCTTGATACAGATTCCTAAGTAGGAATATAAATCTACTTAAGTGTTATCAACTAGAAACAGTGTGTTTCGAATCCTCAGCCTCAATTATTCTCAAGTAAATGCGCTAAATTCAATACACAGTCACTGTATGCCTTGCGCTAAACTTGTATCATGAACGATATGAACTCAACTCCCGAATCACATTACGACTGCCTAATTGTCGGCGGTGGCGTAGCAGGGCTTTCAGCAGCCATTCACCTTGCGTGGCACAACCGTAAAGTTCTTGTTTTTGACCGCAGAACTGGTCCACTATTTTTCACTCTAAATAAACTTGAAAATGTACCTGGAATGCCAAACATCACAGGTGTTAAGCTCCAAAAAGAACTCCTTACCCAAGCAAAAGACCTTGGTGCAGAACACATGCGGGGTAATGTCACCAAAGTATCTGGAACATTGGGTGACTTTAAACTCGAAACCGAAAAAGGTGAACACTTCAGCGCCAAGACACTTATGCTCGCAACAGGCGTCGCACGCTATCACCCAAATGTTAATGGTGAATGGGAGCCTTGTTTAAAATATGCTGCAAAATGCAACATGTTTTACTGCCCTGATTGCGAAGCACCTGAAACCGCTGGCAAGAAAACGCTAGTCATAAGCACAGGTAATAGTACTGGCGGTGTTGGCACGGCAAAACACCTATACAATTTTACAAAAGATTTGAGCGTTCTCTTCACAAGTGAAGATGCAGAGAAACGTGAACTTAGTCCTAAAAATCAAGCTTGGTTAGATGAACACAATATAGATGTTCGCGAAGATACCATCAAAAATATTGAAGGCAAAAAAGGCTGTATAGAAAGTATAGAACTAACCAGTGGCGAACAATTAACCTATGACGCTTACTTCGTCTCGAGCCCGAAAGTACCCCGTACTGACTTAGCAGAGCAACTCGGCTTAGACCTTGCCCCTACTGGTCACATTGCCCCACTTACCCAAAGAGGTAATACAAATGTCGAAGGTGTTTGGGTCGCAGGTGATGTTCGCCCAATGACACAACAGGTTGCTATAGCTATGGGTACTGGCAATATTGCTGCTATCCATATTGACCAGTATCTTACTTACAAACTGTAGCTTTAGATAATTTCCTAATAGCTTAACAGATTCTAAAATCTGATATTGCCTAAATTTTTCTTGAACAAAAAAAGCCCTCTTAAGCAAAGGGCTTTTTTGTTTAGATTTTTAATCTAAAGCACTATCAAATTAACTGTCAAACAAAGCATTGATACTAAAATACTCAAGCAAATGAAAGACCTACATTGATTCAATTAACCAATACACCAAAAAAAGAGAGTGATAGTTTCCCATCACTCTCTTTACTATTCCGAATTAAAGGAACGCTAGAACTTAACCTTCATACCTACACCTAAACTTGGGTATAGCTTGTCATAGTCATAACTTACTAAACCTGCAGTTTTGTATGGCTCATTGAAGTAGTAATCAAGTGTACCTTCTGCAAAAACTGTTAGCATGTCAGTAATATCGTAATCTAAACCAACAAGCCCGCCTGCAAATGGGCCATCATATACATTATGTGGATGATTAGCTGCGCCACCAAGAACTTGGTAACCGCCACCAGCACCTACATAAGCACTTAGATTATCCATTAAATCAATATTATAAAGAGCATGTCCAGCTACAGCGAATGTACCTTCTTGAATCTTACTTTGACGACCATAGTCTGCTGTTAAGCGAACACCAAAGTTACAAAGGAACAAGTCATCGATACCTGCAACAAAGCGTGGTGCGAAACGTGGTTTAACAACTTCAGAGAAGACTGCTGCACCAACATAAGTAGAACGATCGCTTCCACAACCACTTGCAACAATCATTGGCATGAAGCCTGTGTTGTTGTTAGCTGTCATAGTAGTTTCTGAATCCATTGCACCGTTAGTACCGTTTGTATCATCATTGTTACTTGGCATAACTGGCGCAGCTGGAACGATCTCGATTATCTCTTGCGCTGGATCACCTTTAGGACCTCTTGGACCTATAGCACCTGCTGGACCTCTTGGACCAATTGGACCGACAGAACCCGCTGGACCCGGTGGACCCGGTGGACCTGCTGGACCTCTGGCACCATCATTACCATCAGAACCTTTAGCACCTGCTGGACCCGGTGGACCTGGCGGACCTGACTTACCATCAGCACCTTTAGCACCTGACGGACCCGGAGGACCAACTGGACCTCTAGCACCTGCTGGACCTGTTGCTCCAGTCAAACCTTCTAGACCCGCTGGACCTGCTGGACCCATTGGACCCACTGGACCTAATGGACCTCTTAAACCTGGTGTACCCGCTGGACCCATTGGACCCATTGGACCCATCGGACCTGGAATACCTTGTGGACCTGCTGGACCTGGTGGACCTGGAACACCACTGCCTGAACCACCTGAGCCTGGTGGACCCGCTGGACCTGCTGGACCTGGGGCACCCGGAGCGCCTGCTGGACCTGCCGGACCTGGTGGGCCTTGTATACCAATACCTGCTGGACCCGGTGGACCCGGTGGACCCGGTGGACCTGCAATTGCGCCACCCGCCATACCGCTTGCCATTTGCGATTCTAGAGTTGCGATTCTTGATTCAAGACCTTCAAGTCGTGCTAGACGACCCTCAAGTAGTGCAAAAGCTGAACGTAGTGCCTGAAGATCAGAACTGTTCATACCTGCACCATTACTTGCAATTTGGTTTTGCATTGCAGTAACCATGTCACGTAATGCTTGAACTTCACCAGATGTGCTCGAGCCCTGACCTGTACCCAAAGTAGATACACGTGACTCAAGACGTGTCACAGCATCACGAAGCTGGCTGATATCACCAACAGAACGCTCTAAGGTATCTAAACGTTGATAGACTACACCCAAATCACTTTGGAATCTATCAAGAATTCTTGCAATAACAATCGCAGTTTCATAACGGGTTAAACTTGCGTACCCATCAAAACGACCATCACTACGACCGACAATAATTCCAGATTGAACTGCAATACGAATAGCATCCTCAGCATAAAAGCCGGGAGCTACATCTGGAAAATACACTGGTGCAGTATTCGTTGCCGCAACAACGCCTGAACCTACTTGAGATTGTACTTGTTGATATTGATTTTGGAGTTGCTGAAATTGCCCCTGTTGTTGAGCTACAGCACTACCCAAAACGTAAATAAGACACAAAATACAGCTAACACGTAACCAGTGGCTTAATTGACTAGTAGAGTGTTTTTGCATAATGCTCCTTCCTGTGAACCTTTTGTTTTTGAAATTTCTTTATTAAACCATTAATGATTTATAGAGACCAAGCAAAAAGTTCCCCCGATAGACGAGTATATTAAAACCTTATGAGAGTACAATAAAGTTATTAAAGGTTATTCAGTTGTCCTCCCAACTGTCTTCATATAGTTTAAAGACCTCACACTGACAAGATAAGCAACTGCATCACAAAATGCTGTTTATAATTCACAGTAATTATCGAAGTACTGAAAAAGATTTACGAAGGTTAAACTGTATTAATCTTCAAACGATTCATGTATTTAGAGTGAGAGGAAACCCCTGTTAATTTTTAAGTTATAAACAATTTTCTTCGTTCTAATTGGGGTCGTGATTTATTCGCTGATATCCGTTCTGTTAATGAACAGCATCGCAGCAAGCTGACGATTTATCGATATGAAATCTTGTGACTTAGAGTCACATCGATTCTGAAACTCTAATTCGAAGCAAGCGTCGAGGAATTCATCATCCTACAAGTTCATTATTAAACACTAACTCAAGCATTTCTATAACTCTACTTTAGAAGTTGAAATTTAGGATGAAATAACATAAACATACCATCTAATCCGATTTCTTTGTACAGGTACTAGCCAATTTCGTTAAAATTCGCGAATACGTCACATATGAATCTTTATCAATGTAAGTTTGCTTTGTACACCTCATACTAAACTAGGGTATAGTTATTCAACAATATTAAGACTTTTCAGGAGATCGTATCTTGTCACAAACCATTGCTGAAATAAAAAAGAAACTAGAACAAGAAGATGTAAAGTTTCTACGCCTCATGTTTACGGACATCATGGGTATGAATAAAAACGTCGAAGTACCTTTATCTCAGTTTGATAAAGCCCTTGATGGTGAAATTATGTTTGATGGCTCTTCAATTGATGGCTTTACCAGAGTCGAAGAATCAGACATGCTACTCAAACCCGACTTAAATAGTTTTTTAGTCTTTCCCGATATTATTGAAACAGGTAATCAAGGTAAGGTTGCGCGACTTATTTGCGATGTTAGTTATCCAGATGGCAAAGCTTTTCCTGGTGATCCCCGTTATGCGCTCAAGAAACAAATCGAGCGATTACAAGCTTTAGGCTTTGATGGACTCTTTGCTGGCCCAGAACCTGAATTCTTTTTATTTCAGCGTGATGAAAACAATTCCCCTACGACAGTCACACATGACGCTGCAGGCTACTTTGATTTAGCCCCTGTTGATTTAGGCGAAGAAGCAAGGCGTGACATGGTTAACGCGATGGTTGAGATGGGATTTGAGATTGAGGCAGCCCATCATGAAGTTGCACATGGACAGCACGAAATTGACTTTAAGTATCAATCTGCGCTTAAGGCTGCCGATAGCATTACAACCTTCAAACTAATTGTTAAACGGGTTGCTATACAGCATAATCTCCATGCAACTTTTATGCCTAAACCTATTGCAAATATCAATGGTTCAGGCATGCACCTTCACCTATCGCTTTTTAAAGATGGTAAAAACGCTTTTTTCAATGAAAAAGCTGAACATCAACTGTCTAAAACAGCACTTTATTTTATTGCAGGGCTGCTTAAAAATGCCTCTGGAATGGTTGCCATCACCAATCCACTGGTTAACTCCTATAAAAGGCTAACACCAGGCTTTGAAGCACCTACGAACATTGCTTGGTCTGCTGCAAATAGAAGCACCATGGTTCGCATTCCATCTCGAAGAGGTGATAGTACTCGTGTTGAATTGCGAACACCAGACGCAGCATGCAATCCTTACCTTGCACTCAGTGCAATTATTGCCGCAGGTATAGACGGAATAGAATCTAAGCAATTGCCAGCGCCACCAATTCAACGCAACATCTACGATATGTCCGTACGAGATAAACGCAAACACAAGGTAAAAGAATTACCTGGTACGCTACGTGAGGCACTTGTATATTTG
>CALHRJ010000523.1 GCA_938038395.1 uncultured Deinococcales bacterium
ATTCAACTTTCTGTAGCGCTATCTTCAGTATCTTTATTATGCGTACCACTCCAGAGCTCTGAAGCTTTTACTGGTTTTGCATAATAAAAGCCCTGAGCTTCATCGCAACCAAGCAGTGACAAGGGCTCTACTTGTTCAGAAACTTCAATACCTTCAGCTACAGTTTTCAAGCCAAGGCTTTGTGCAAGATTAAGAATGCTTGTCACAATGGGTGCATCTGCGCCTTTACTCATTGTTTCTATAAATGAACGATCTATCTTAAGTTTATCAAGTGGCAACTGCTGCAAGTATTGCATAGAAGAATAACCTGTTCCAAAATCATCAATCGCTATACTAATGCCCATGTTCCTGAGTATATTTAATCGCTTAATGACTATTTCAACATCACGCATCAAAACACTTTCTGTGAGTTCCAGTTCTAAGTATTTTGGATCCATACCACTTTCTTCGAGTGCGCCTTTTACAACCTCTATAAAATCATCAGCTTCAAATTGTACAGAAGATATATTTACAGCAACTGTAATTGGGTCATGACCTTGCTTTTGCCAAAGTGCATTTTGTTTACAGGCTTCGTAGAGTACCCATTTACCAATATCTAGAATTAGGCGACTTTCTTCTGCAATCGGAATAAACTGTGCTGGTGAAATCACAGTTTCACCTTTATGGAACCAGCGCAATAGCGCTTCTACACCGATGAGTTTTTTGCTATCCATTGACATCTGGGCTTGATAATAGAGCTCGAGCTCCCCCCTTGCAATCGCCTGTTGTAAGTCATTCTCTAAGTCCAAACGTTCTCTAGCTTTAATCGCTAAATCAGGCGTAAAGGTACAGATTGTGTTTTTCCCCAGTTCTTTAGCTTTGTACATAGCACTATCAGCATGTTTAAGCAAGACAGATGAATCTGTACCATCATCTGGGAAAAAACTTAGACCAATACTGGCACTTATTTTTAAACTGTATTGTGCTACTGAAAAGACTTCATCAAACAAAGCGAGATAGTCCTCTGCAACTCGTACACCATCGTCTTTTGTCCGCAAATCACATATAATTAGTGCAAACTCATCGCCACCCATGCGCGCCAAGGTATCTTGCTTTCTGGTACGCGCTACAAATCTTGCTGCTACTTGTTGTAAGAGGTTATCGCCAACATCGTGCCCTAAAGTATCATTGACATTCTTAAAGCCATCAAGATCTATAAACATGGTTGCAAACGTTGCCTTGTTTCTTGCGCTAGAAGCAATGGCTTGGGTAATTCTGTCTTCATAAAGAATACGGTTTGGTAGAGCTGTCAAGACATCATGATAAGCTTGATACTCAATTTTATGTTTTAGTTCATATTGACTAAGCACAAGCGCAATTTGACCAGCAATACTTTCTAAGAGATAAGCATCTTCACGAGTAAAGTTATCTTTAGAGTTATGATTAATAACCGATAACACTCCTAAGAAATGGTCTTGATAAATCAATGGCACAATGATGGTTGCACCAATTCCAATTGCATCGCTATGTTCAGGTGCTACAGAATGAAAACTATCTCTTTGTTCATTCGTCAAAAATTGTAGTTTTCTTTCTTTAATTGCTTGACCGGGCAAACCCTGATGTAATTCTTCATAACTCAAGAGTTTTAGAGGTGAATCTTTAGACATAATGGATAGCTCCACCAGTTCATCTTCAAAATTCACTTTGTATAGACTGCACCAATCAGCAGAACTAACTTCACAAACAGTAGCTGTGAGTGTTTCCATAAGTTTTTCAAGGCGTTCACTTTCTTGAAATGCCTGACTGATTTCATGGAAAGCCTCAAAACGCAGAAGGTCTTTTTTAAGTCTTATATGGAGCTGTGCATTTTCTATATTTGTACGAAGTTGTTCACCAACTCGGGTCATTACTTTCATATCTTCATTGGTCAGTTTACGGGTATCACTACTTACGCTCATGGCGCCAATAAGCTCACCTTGATCTATCAACGGCAGCATTAAAATTGAGCGCTCAGTGTTTTGACCATCAACTTCTATCATGCGTGTCGTAAAGGTTGGCTTTTTTGAACTTATAAGTGGTTGTAATGAAGGTTCAGACAACGGTATTTTATTCGATTTCTTTTTGTCTTTAAGTAAGCGTTTACTTGATTGTTCAATAGCGATGTTATTCAGAAAACCATCTTCAAAAACACCTACGTTTACTTTAGTGTAGTCAAAAGCTTCTAAAGTACTTTTAGCGATTGCCTTGAAAAGTTCTTCAGGCTCGAGCTTATCTGAAGTGGCTTGCCGAATATCATGAAGTGCCTTAAAGTACCTATTATTTTTTTCAAGCTCAGCTTCAGTTTTTTTACGTTCAGTAATATCTATCAGCAAACTCTGAAAATAGTCCACATGCCCATGCGCATCTTTAATAATGCTGCCGTGTTCTTCTAACCAACGGTACTCACTCGAAAGCAATTGTACTCGGTAACAGTTAGAGTAATAAGCACTATTTTGTTTAAGCGCCATCAAAACATTTACCTTGATTTGTTCTAAATCATCTGGATGAATAAAATCAATCCATTGAATTTCACCAGCTACCAGCGATTCAGCACTAATGCCAAGTTGGTTAATATTTTGTGATGCATAGGAAAAATTTAAACCCTGTGCGTTTTCATCAAATACCCAACGTGCAATCATCACAGGACTATTTTCTACCAAAGCCAGTCCATCAGGCGCGTAACCTTCAGGCGCGTAACCTATAGGGATCAATGACGCTCCACTATCAAGATTAGTTACTTCATCAAGATTCGTTATTTCATCAAGATTGCTTACTTCATTAATATTTGTTTCTAGATTACTTTCATTATATAATGTCATTGATTAACCCCATAGCACTGAATCCTTATAGCACTGATTCCTTTAAAATACAAAGTAGTACTTTATATGTACTTACTCGTTTTAAGTTCCATCTCTAAAGAGAACGATTGATTTCATAACCATTTTAGAAAGTTATTGAAGTCAGGTTCTGCATATCTATAAGTTACCTATCAAAAGCTAAATACTTAGAGAAGGCAGTAGGGTAGATATAGTTCAATTTTGTTTTAGGTGTTGTACGACAGAATTCGACAGCATTTGACGTAATTCAGCACCCCTCTAGAATATAGCTTAGTGTAAAGTACATCACAAGAATCTGTTTATGTACTCGATATAAGACTTAGTTAAACAAACTATAAAGCTAGTGTTAAATACTATTAATTTAGAATTTGAGTCTAACCTTATGCTCCAACCTATGTGGGTCTGTTCCTGCTTAGGTCCCGTTGCCGACTTTGTACTGCTTCAATACGGTGTGCAAGTACTTTGGCTATAACCAACTAAAAAACTGAAGGTAACTTGTCTAGACAAATTACCTTCAGTATGAATTAGAACTATTTTTTAGGAGAGTTTTAAGGTGTGGTCAAAAAGCTAGTGACCGCCTCGGCTCGAGCGTAACTGTGTGCTACCAGAGTTGCTATCTCAGTTTGAAATGCGACAGGATACTCAACATAAGGCAGTAATATCTGCTGCCAATAGGTGTACGTCTGCGCCATAGCATCTGCATTAAATCCTGTAGCGGTTACTTCTTGTAGATAGGCTTTGTAGGTTGCATAGTAAGCTGCATCATCTAGCAAAAAGCGAATCAGAGGCCATGCATCTGTAACATTTGCTTGGTCAAAGGTCGCTGGTGTGCGTGGGGGACCGCCGCCACCACCAGCTCCACCTCTACCCCCTGCAGGTCTGCCACCTTGAACAGGGGGAGGTCCAGCAGGAGGAGGTCCACCCAGTCCACCTTGAGGAGGTGGGCCACCTGGTCTACCAACTCCACCTGGCCCACCTCTACCACCTGGTCCACTGCCTAAAGATTCGTTATAATCCCAGCCTATCCACGAAAACTGACCTGTTTCTGGTACATTATAGAGATAAAAGTTATGTGTCATAGCACCGTAGGTATCCCAGTTTTGAATGACTGTATTTGTAGCTAGCCATTTCAAAAAAGTATCAACCTCAAATACTTGTTCTAGGTCACGCTTCCAACGATCAACTTCACTTAAACGGTAGTCTGCGTGTAGAACGTTGTAAAGTGCTTCTAAATCTGAGAAATCGCTAGACTTGTTGTTTTCTTTTTCAAAGCTGTCGGCAAAACCATCTACAGTACCAAGTGCGAGCGTTACTGCACTACCATCTGCTTCGTATATGTTGCCTTTATCATCACCATAGACACGTTCTATAACCGTATCATCGACAACTTCCATAACGGTATAAATACCAAGTCGCTCTAAGCCTTGACCATAGTCAAGATACAAGTCGTACCACGCAGTCTTTGGCGCAGTTAAGCCCATATTTTCTAAGACTTTGTAGGAGGCAGCGTCTCGCATATTGCTTATATCACTAATGTTGTTGGATAAAGAAAGCTGTTTGAAGCCATGAAAGCGTTGGTTTTTAATTTCAGGATAATCATCTTCAAATTCGTCAAAGTCAAACTTGAAAGGCATCTTGTTTGTCTGAGCTTGCCAACTGCGTCTAAGGGTTGAATTACCTTTATAGCGAACCCCTACATTTTCCCAAACTTGACCATTAAAACTGATAGTAGCAGGTACCCACATCGGGTTTTCAGTTCCTCCGATAGGTGGCGGTGGTCCTTCTGGTGGAAAACCTTGGCCGGGAAGCGGTGGTGGTGGAAAGCCTTGACCATCTACAGGTGGAGGTGGAGGGAAACCTTGGCCGGGAGGCGGTGGTGGTGGAGAACCAGCTGGTGGACCGCCCAATCCGCCACCAAATCCACCTGGCCCTCGTCCAGCACCGGGTTCACCCACTATTTCGATCATGTTATCGCGCATGGCTTGCCAGTTTTCAGCTGAAATCGTAATGGTTAGACTGTTTACTCGGTCACTTGGAAATACTACGTCATAGTTAGGTTCTTGCTTATTTGCATGGCTCAACTCTTGCCAGCCTACAGGTCGAACAACTTCTTGTGCTGATGCAGTTGAAACAATCAAACTGCTGATAAGTAAAGGTACAACTAATGTAAAGCCTATGAATAGATACGTAAGTTTTTGCTGTGTGGAGTTCATAAGTTAGCTTCCTTAAGGTTTTCTATAGAATATTTTGACTGAAAAACTATCTTTGACAAAATCAATATCTTGAATATCCATCCTGAGGATATCAATGCCTGTTTTTTGTTGTAAATCTTCTACCAATGTATCGCGGTTTTCAGGGAGAACATGTTGTGTATTTGTACACTTGATAACCTTTGAGCACTCGTAGTCAAAGCCCCAACCCTGCTCGAGCCAGAAAAACAGCACTACAATCACTACATTGGCAGTAAGTACAAAAGGCCATGACGCTGGTGTTAGGAGGCTCGAGTTGATGATTGGCAACGCCATAAAACTAAAGACATAGGTCATCTCACGGGGTGGAATAGTGTTGGTACGGTAGTGCAAGACTGAGAATATTGCAAAAAGCCCAAAGCTTACACCAATACTAAGCTCGACACTTCTAAGCATAACCACTACAAAAAAGATAATGGTAGTTAGTGCCAAAAAAGTGAATACATAGTTCTTATTCTTCTTTTTAGGAAAATAGATAAAGCGTACTAAAACGAATGAAACTATAAAATTGACTAAAAATGCTGTGAGTAAAAGAATATTTGGATTCATAAGATAAGACTTTCAACTTGATTCGCGACTTACTTCGCGACTTACTTCGATAGTGTACTTATTGTTCATAAATACAAATTACCTGATGCTTAAACTACTCTGTTTAAGCATCTACTAAATCTTAGAACTTAGTTGTTTGGAAGTTGTTTGGGTAGTTTTTGACTAGTTTACAACGAAAACAAAAGCATAAACTTGTAGTATAATTTCAATAACTAATGAACAGTCCTGCAGCAAGCTGACAATGTACAAGCTAATAATGTATTGGTCTGGCAACGTTTTGGTCTAACTAGGTTTTGGTCTGACAAAATATAAGCATTGAATCGTGTGCTTTCAAAGTCAACTTACGCTTATTCAGATCAAATTTCGAAGTGTTCAGCATCCTGTGGCTTCATTTATAAATGAACTTGAACGAGGTTTTAAGTGAGTATTTACGAACAAGGTTTAGAGAAGAACCCTGCTAATTTTGTAGCATTATCGCCGCTTAGCTTTATAGCGAGGGCTGCCCAAGTACATCCGGAACACACCGCTGTAGTTCACGGAACTCGTCGCTACACTTGGTCAGAAAGCTACAACCGTTGCCGCCAGTTAGCTTCTGCCCTACGTCAAAAAGGTATAGGTCAAGGCGACGCTGTATCAATCATGGCATTTAATACGCCAGAAATGTTTGAAGCACACTACGGTGTACCTATGGCAGGTGCAGTGTTGCACAGCCTCAATACAAGACTAGATGCCAAAACAATCGCCTTTATGATTGCACACGCCGAAAGTAAAGTATTGATTTACGACCTTGAGCTAGCACATGTTATTAAAGATGTGCTCGAGCTACTAGAAAATCCAATTGAAATTATCCATATAGATGATGTTCTTGGAAACAATGGTGAAGCACTAGGAACAGTCGAATACGAAAGTTTTATAGCTCAGGGTGATGC
>CALHRJ010000524.1 GCA_938038395.1 uncultured Deinococcales bacterium
CTGAATGAACAGACACTGAATGAACAGACACTGAGGCAAGTTAACGAGGTATCAGTAAAGAAATCTTATCTGACTAGCCATACATCGATGAAATTACATTCAAGACAAGCCTAGAATAAACAGCATCGCAGCAAGCTGACGCTGTATCGATATGAAATCTTGTGACTTAGAGTCACATCGATTCTGAAAATCTAATTCGAAGCAAGCGTCGAGGAATTCATCATCCTGCAAGTTCATTATTAATGATTTATTTGAAGTTGAACGTGACCCTATCAATAAATGATTAAGACAATTATCTGAAAATAATCGTATAAGCGGACTCCGTGGCAAGGCGACAACGGAGTATCGAAAAAAAAATCTGGTCTAGCAAACCATACATCGACTCAGTATATTTCGAAGCAAACCTCGAGGCATTCATCATCCCTATTCATTACTAAGGTGTTCGTAACTTAAATATTTGTGAGGGTTACTTGAAACAAACGTTACTAACTTGAAGGCAACGTTACTCAATTGTTTATGTGTTTGTTGAGCTTACCGTTTGGCAACACATGGTACTCCTAATACGTGAACAATGTTTTACTCGAATCTTTTAGACGACGAATTTATAGTGTTATGCTCACTATAGGTTTAGTTGCTACAATTGTCGCTTGGCTTGTTCAATCCGCACAAGGCACTGCAACCTTTGAAACAACAGTGCTTTTAGTTATTGGCCTTGTATTTATACCAGTACTAATCGTTTTAACTTGCATTCCCAAAATCCCACTTCGACTTATTGATTTTTTGACAGTCTGTTATATCGCCAGTATGAGTGTGTCCTGCATATGGTTAAACTTCTATGCTGGCTCAGCACAGTCACGTGTTGCTTTGGAATCTATTTATATGTGGCTGCCTATAATCTATTTGTTCACATTTTTTACGACTAATCGGAAAAGAGCACTGTTTCTATCAGGACTGCTTTGGCTTTTACATTTGGGTGTTAGTTTACCGTTCTTAACTCAAAACTTGGTATCTGACATGGCCCATATCAATATTCAATTTCATTTTATGTCACTACTTTTCATTGCAGCCTTTAATTTTTTCTCAATTTATCAACAGCGTTTGAAGCTTGCTCAACTAAATGTAGATGAAGTAGAAGTGCTTGCTAATACAGATGTTCTAACGCAGGTTGCTAACCGTCGTGGCATGATAGACGTATTGCGTAAAGAACAACAACGATTTTCTCGCTATGAGCATAGCTTTTCTGTAGTGATGCTCGATATTGATCATTTTAAGCAATTTAACGATAATTATGGTCATGATGTAGGGGATCAAATTCTGCTCGAGCTAGCACGGCGTATCCAAAACAACCTTCGCGATGTAGACACCCTTGCTCGTTGGGGTGGTGAAGAGTTTATGGTAATACTCCCAGAAACCACTTTTGAAAACGCAATGCATACGGCGCAACATCTATGTGATGAAGTTAGAATTCGTCCATTGGTTGATAACCATTTGATCAGTATAAGTTGTGGTGTAACTGAAATCAGTCAAAGTGACACGATCGCGACTCTTCTTAAACGAGTGGATGAAGCGCTGTATAAAGCGAAAGATAAAGGGCGCAACTGTGTCGAAGGTGCTGTAATTCAGGCCGTGTATGTTGACACCTCAGATACAGCTATATATGCCTAATTTTCAAAAATCGAGTTACGTAAACTAGCCTATATCTCAGGTACACCTACCATAAAATCCAATAATCATTAATTTAGAAAAATAATTTTAACTCCCAACTTTTCAACCAAAACAGCAACCAAAAGTTAAAAACCTCTCATAAACACCCTAAAACAGCCTTAACCCCTAATAAACATAAAGGATTTGACCAATTTTCATCTTGACATCCCATCGAAATAAGCCTTAAACTTACCTTTGCTATTTGGGGCTGTGGCGCAGTTGGGAGCGCGTCTGAATGGCATTCAGAAGGTCAAGGGTTCGATTCCCTTCAGCTCCACCAAAAATCTTTGCATTTCGATTGCATTTTGGATGTAGAAGGAATTTTCTTTTACATCTTGAAGCTTATTAAAACTTAGTGCATTGGTATATTTTTATAAGCACGGTATTTTAGAGCAAGACGGTATTATTAAAGTAATTAAGGTTGCGTAACTAACTTACGGAACCTTGGAGGTATTAAGAGCATGTTTGCAGTTGTTGAATCTGGTGGTAATCAATTTAAAGTAGCAGAAGGCGATGTCGTCAAGGTTGAACTTCTGAAAGCAGAAGCTGGTGACGTTGTTGAATTACCAGTCATGATGCTTGGTGGCGATAATGTTAGTATTGGTACACCTACTGTTGCTGGCGCAAGTGTTAAAGCTGAAGTTGTAAAGCACTTCAAAGGCGAAAAAATCCGCATTTTGCGTTTTAAGGCAAAAAATAACTCTCGTGTACGTAAAGGCCATCGCCAAACCTACACAGAACTAAAAATCAAAGAAATTCTTGTCTAAATATTAGACTGAGTAACGAGGATAAATAATGGCACATAAAAAAGGTGTAGGTAGTTCAAAAAACGGTCGCGATAGTAACCCTAAGTATCTAGGTGTTAAGCGTTTTGAAGGTCAGCTTATCAATGCAGGTACGATTATTGTTCGTCAGCGTGGTAGCAAGTTCAAACCTGGTCAAAATGTAGGCCAAGGTAAAGACTTCACTCTTTTTGCACTTAAAACTGGCTATGTTCAGTTTGCAAGAAAAGGCAACACAGGTCGTTTCATTAGTGTTACCCCACTTGAAACTGCCATTGCTGCTGACTAAGTAACAGATTTTTTATAGTAAATGAGGGCGTCTTGGCTTGGGGCTAAGGCGTCATTTTTTATGTTTTTCTAGCAATACTGAAAGTGTAGGCCTAAATCATGGCTTTTCGAGATATCATCACAATAGTTACCCAAGCAGGCGCAGGCGGAGACGGCTGTATGTCTATGAAAACCCTAAAATATATTCCTAAAGGTGGACCTGATGGTGGCGCAGGCGGTCGTGGTGGTAGCGTTTACCTTGAAGCCATTTCAGATGTAAGCTCTTTAGATCGTTTGGTTGGTAAACGTGTATTTAAGGCCAAATCTGGTGACAATGGTACAGGTCGTGACTGCAATGGTCGCAAAGCTGACGATATTACGATTTATGTACCTGTTGGAACAATGGCTCGAGATGAAGATACTGGTGAACTTTTAGCTGACCTAATTTCAGTTGGTGAACGTGTTTGTGTTGCTCAAGGTGGTGTGGGTGGTCGAGGAAATGCTTCATTTGCTACCTCTAGACGCCAAGCACCTCGTTTTGCTGAGCTTGGTACACCTGGTGTAAAGCGTAGAGTGGTTTTAGAACTGCGTTCTATTGCCGATGTTGGTTTGGTTGGCTACCCAAATGCTGGTAAGTCAAGTTTGCTTGCTGCCCTGTCAAACGCTAAACCTGAGATTGCTTCATACCCATTTACGACTTTGACACCAAATTTAGGTGTCATAGATAAAAATATGAAACGCTTTACCCTTGCCGATATTCCTGGAATTATTGAAGGGGCTAGTGAAGGTAAAGGTTTAGGTTTTGAGTTTTTAAGGCATATCTCAAGAACACGGTTACTTGCCTATGTTCTAGACATAGCAGAAGAACCTGCCGAAAACCTCAAAGCATTGCAAAACGAAGTAGAAACTTACGACCCACTACTTCTTGCCAAGCAGGGCATCATTATCCTTAACAAAACAGATCTTGCGGAGCCAGATGAAGTTCAAGAACAAGTTGACGCTTTAAGTGAGTTTGGTTTGCCTGTTATAACGATTTCTGCGCTCGATGGTCTAGGTTTAGAAGAGTTAAAAAATCTAATTTTTGATCTCTTGCCAGCTGTTGCACCACTAAAAGCTATGCCAGTAGAAGCAACAGAGGTTAATATTGATCCAATGCAAGTTGTCAAAGTAGAGCCTCAGCAAGAGCTAGGTACCAACGATGAAGCGGCTGCAGCAGCTTGGTTAGTCACAGGACACGAAGTTGAACGTGTGATTTCACGTTTTGATACAAATAATGCTGACGCTGTTGCCTATTTACACCACCACTTCATGAGCATGGGTGTGAACAAGCTATTGAAACGTGCTGGTGCTGCAAATGGTGATGACGTTATTATTGCTGATTCAGTATTTGAATACTTTGATGAAGAAGCACATACTTCAAAGGCAAAAGCAGCAAAATCTAAATCATAGCTACCAGTTTTTAGAGGTTTGACTAAGTTTACTAATCTTTTGAACATTTTAGTAAAGCGTGATATTGATAACTAATGGCATTTGCAGAAAACCTTGATATTAAACATCTAGTATCCGATGATTTAGCCTCACAGTGAGGTATCTATGCTTTTAACATTCAAGTACCAACGTTGCTAGTTGTTAGAATCTTTTTTGAAATTGCTATGAATTATATTTTTTATTTCGATATACAAGCATAAGTACTCTGTAACATATATAAACTGATATTTTCCTAATAGCTTAATTGGCATTTAGCGTCTAGAAAATAAATTGGAGAATGTTCAAGAACTTATGCTACACAGTACTAAAGCTTATTTGGGACAGTAAAATTAGGATGAAACAAGATTTCAGAAAACCTAGATTGATTTCACTTTCTTACGCAACACCTTGATTAATTAAGTTATTGCGGTTTGCCCAAGTGTGATGTACACTATATTCTAACAATTTTGTGCTTTAATAACGTACGTAGGGTTAGCACAGAATTTCTAATATTTTTTAGTAGTTCATTATCTAAGGTTTATAAGCTCCCCTGCAGTATTGAACTTATAGTCCTAAAGTAGTTTGTCAGCGAATTAGTAAACGTAAATTTATTTTAAAGTTTTTAGAAAGAGGTTGGGTTGCGTCTTCAGTCACAAAAATGGTTCACCTATTTAGGGATGGAGACGGAATTTCGGTTCTCTGCTAGCGCTATTGCTAAGCAGTGTAATTTTAAATTATCTAATATTCACAAACGCATTACCATGCAAGACACAGTTTTATAGTTTAAATAGTAATCTGAGCATTCAGGACTTGTAATAGCCTGAGTGTTTTTCTTTGACAGTTTTTTTTATTTGGGAGAATAAACTTGCAAGACTTTAGTTATGATAACCAGATCTATTTTTTACAGCAACATGCTCCTACCGTATCTATCGATCAATCGATTACTCAGGTTATAAGTCAAGAACAAGCTGAACTACTAAAAAGTAAAGCTATCGTTTTACAAAATATAGATTTACAAGGTCTAAGTGCTGAAGCAGTAGATATTATTGCTCCCTTATATCAGCGTGTAGCAAAGCAACTTACACCAAAGCGTTTTGCTCATGTTTTACGTGTAACTAAGCTAGCAGACGCTATTGGTCAAGCTAATGACTTTTCTACAACCGAACTTCAAGCAACTGCCAAAGCTGCCATTTTACATGACATAGCTAGAGAATTAGATTGCGAAGCCATGCATGCTCTAGCAGAACCAAAGATTGCCTGTGAGTCTGAGTGCCACTTGGTACTTCATGGTAAAGCTGGACGTGCTTTAGCTCAGCAATGGGGTATTGACGAAACTGTGGTATTGGACGCTATCGAAGGACACACCTTTGGTGTGTTACCAGATAATCGTGTAGGTATGGCCGTGTACATCGCAGATGTTTCTGAGCCAGGACGCAACGTAAATCAAGATATTCGTGAGCTTGCTTTGGAAGACCTACTTTCTGCTTATAAAAAAGCTGTTAGTTGCAAGGTAAATTACCTCCAATCCCGTGGCAAACCCGTGCACCCTGATACCCTAAGGGTACATGATGAGATCTCACAACTTTCGTAGACGTTTACTTTTACTACTAGGTCTAGGTCTTGTCTTATTTGGCTTTTTAGGCTATTGGTTTAGTGCCCAACAACAACAAATAAACTACCCTCCGCTACCACCTATTTTAACAGGTGAAGGCGATAATAAGGCAGATGAGTTTGAATTACGCTTTGTTTTAGCAGGGCGAGATTACGATTGCCATAACCATAACAATGTTCCTGTTTATGGCGAGGATGGTACGTTGCTTTACTGGAAGGGCAGTCCATGTACTGCTCAGACACTTGGCAATCGTACAGATACCATCTTTTATGTACATATCTTAGGTGATGATATCAGGATGATGTCTATACCAAGAGATGTATACCTACCTGAGTGGCAAACTAGAATTAACTCAATGTATCTTTACCAAGGTGCTGAAGGCTTAACAGCCTCTGCTGCTAAAGAGATAGGCATCCCTACCGATAATTATGTGATTATCAGCATGGAAATCTTTGAAAAGGTTGTCGATGCACTTGGTGGCGTTGAAATCAACGTACCTTATGACATGAAGTATACAGATGTTGCAGGTGGTTTGTTTATAGATATTGATGCTGGTTTGCAAATTTTAGATGCTGAGCAAATCGGTGGCTTTATACGCTTTCGTGATAATGAACTTAGTGACTGGGGGCGCATTGATCGTGTTAAGAGTTTAGCGCTTGCTATGTTGCAACGTTTAAAGCAGCAAAATGTTCGTGCAAATATTCCTGCGATTATTCAAACAGTGTTTCAAGATGTTGAAACCAATATTCCAATCACAACAGTTTTAGACCTCGCAACTAAAATAGATAAAATCTCGCTTAAAGGTAGCATAACGATACCTACTGAAGTTATAGAAGGTGGTTATAGTTTACAGGTTGTTGACTCTTTAAAAGATAAAATGCTCGCGGACTTTTATGGTGTGGAACAGCAAGAACGTGAAGTAAGTATTGTGCCTGATGTGAGTATTCTAGTAAGTAATGGTAGTGGCGATGCGGAATTAGGACAGTGGGTTGTTTCTCAGTTGAGGATGTTAGGTGCAGAAAGTGGCAGTATTCAGTTAGAAGAGACTGAGCTCGAGCCCATTTCCGTAATCTCCGCAACTACTGAAGCATTTGAAGCAGCAGGCTACTATGCAGATATGTTACGTGTAAACCGCAATCAAGTCACCCGTGTTGAAAACCAAAATGGTCGTGCTCGTGACTTACAAATCATCCTTGGGCAAGACTCTACAAACTTTTATGGCTTCCAGCAAACAAAAGAACCTGAAGTCAGTGGTATTGAAGTCATTTCAAACTAAAAGATTAGTGCATACTCTAGTAATCAAAAAACCACTTAGAAGCTTTTAGTTTTTTGAAAAATTTCCAAAGGTGCATCCCTCTTAACTGCAATCAACTAATAACTAAGTTGGATAAGTCTTCAACCTTTAACCAGACGCACTAAAAATAGGCATTCAACACATCTAAGTATTCAAAGAAGTGCTATACTTACAACCCTTAGGAGGTCTTGACATTTCACAGACTGATATACCCCAACGAGTACAAGACATTATTGATGCGCTAGATGATAAACGCGCAGTCAATATAAAAACAATGGATTTACGTGCCGTCTCTGAAAGCCTGAGCTTCTTTATTGTTTCTACAGGTGAATCTTCTTTGCAGCTAAAAGCGATGCAAGACAATGTCAAAGACGATTTAAAAGCCAAAGGCCATCAAGCTGTTGGCATTGAAGGACCTTCTGAGCGCTGGGTGCTTATGGATTATGGCGACATTGTTGTTCATATTATGAGTGCTGAAGCTAGAGAGTTCTACGACCTTGAAGGTCTTTGGGCAGATGCTAAGCTTCTTGAAGTTGAGCCTACACCTGTTGAACGCCCAGACCACGCAACAGACCGTGTAACAGACCGTGCAACTGCATAACTCTACCGTAAATGTCTAGGCATTGGTCAGAAGACGTAGCTCGAGCCTACCTTGAGGCTTTAGGCTACGAGACCTTAGCAAGCAATTACAGCATTCGTGGTGCGGAAATTGATTTGATCATGCAAGATGGTAGTCAATTTATCTTTGTTGAAGTTAAACAACGTAAAAGTAATAGCCACGGTACGGCTGCTGAATCTATTAATTCTAAAAAACTAGAGCGTTTACAAAAGGCAGCACTCCATTTTGTAGTTGAAAACTTTGAACGAGATGATTTACCGATGCGCTTTGACGCTGTGCTGCTATCTGGTGTGGAGAGTGACTTCGAGCTCGAGCACCTAAAAAATATCTCTACATAATTTCCAGCAAAAATTAGCCAAATGCAAACTATGCAACGAATTTGAAATTCGTCCCACTATCTGTGAGCAAATCTTCGTTAGCAATAGTTTTGTATTGATTTATTAAAGAAATACTTTGAACACACAAAGGCTATTGTGTCAAAATATAAGAAGTTTTTACCTGAATATATTTTTGTGCAACTTTGGAGTACGTTATGCCTAAACCTCTATGGCAACCCTCAGA
>CALHRJ010000525.1 GCA_938038395.1 uncultured Deinococcales bacterium
GGTCTAGCTCCATTTTGTTCGTAAAGCATGTAGCTACCTGAGTTCAGTACAACTTTAGCAGCAATATCTGGGTTGCTCGTTGCAATTAAGCCACCCTCACCAGAGTTGATATGTTTAAAGGTTTGTGTACTAAAACAGCCAACATCTCCAAAAGTACCTACGTGTCTACCCTGCCACTTAGCACCCATGGTGTGAGCACAATCTTCAACTAGTGTAAGTCCTAGCTCGTCACACATAGCAACTACTGCGTTCATATCTACTATGTGTCCACGCATGTGTGAGAGCATGAAAACTTTTGCACCACTACTTAGGGCTTTAGCACGTAAATCTTCAAGATCAATCAAATAATCTTTGTTGATATCTACAAGCACTGGTTTTGCACCAGCATGGTCAATTGAACCTGGTACAGGTGCTAGGGTAAATGCATTGACCAAAACAGAATCGCCAGCTTGTACGCCAACTGCTTTGAGTGCTAAGAAGAGCGCACAACCACCAGAGTTCACACCGCAAACGTAGGGCAGACCGATGTAATCTGCATAGTCTTTTTCTAAGAGGGCAACATCTAGCTCTTCGCTACCTAGTTCACCGTAGCGAAATAGTAGACCACCTTCCATAATTTGGGTGGCTCGTTTGATGCCTTCGGCAGGAATTGCGTCTGGGGTGCTTAAACTTTTAGAAAACGATTTTTTGCTACTCATGAAATAACCTCCTAATGGTATCTAAAAAGAGATTAATTGAGTTGGCGCTATTGTATAGGTGCTAGTTAAGTAGTGAAAACAAAATAGCTTATAGCGTTAAACCGTAAACCTCTTTGGCGTTTGTATCAGTATACGCCTCTACAACCTCAATTGTCTCGTCTCGTAGTTTTCCAAGATATGCTGCAGTAAAACGGACATTAGCAGGCACATTGGGTCTGCCACGTCTAGGTTCTGGACTTAGAAATGGACTGTCTGTTTCTACCAGAATTCGGTTTTGTGGTGTTCGCTTTGCAACTTCATGAATTTCTACAGCTTTTTTGTAGGTAAGGTTGCCTGCAAACGATACGTGCCAGCCTAGTTCCAGACCCACATCTGCAAGTGCAGGATGTCCATTGCAACAGTGCAAAATACCTTTGCCCCAGCCTACCTCTTGCATCATTTTGATGCTTTCTTGAGAAGCACGTTCTTGACCTTGTTTGTCACGAACATGCAAAATCAAAGCTTTATCTAGCGAAGCAGCAAGTTCTGCTTGCCATAAGAAACTAGCGTGTTGTGCTCCAGCGCTAACTTTATCCCAATAGTAATCAAAGCCTGTTTCGCCTATACCTACAACCTTTGGGTGTTTGGCGAGTTCTGCAATATCTGCACGAACACTTTCGCTAGATGCTTCATCAGCATCGTTTGGGTGTATGCCAACAGCTGCAAAAACATTGTCATAAGTTTCGGCTAATGCAATTGCTTTTTTTGAACGTTCTAAAGTTGTGCCAATGGTAATCATGGCAGTGAGGGTTGGGTCGTGCGCCTCGTCGCTATTTTTACAGTGATCGAGGTGGCAGTGGGTATCTATCATGGCTTTACAATACCGTATTCGTCTTACAGACTTTTTACCGACTTCGGAAAATGAAGTTCTATAGCAATTGTAAAAAGAGTCTAATACCAAAATGAATCAAGAATGTGATAATGCTGAGCAGAATCAGAAATTAGAAAGTGCTTGTCTTTTGGTTCTTCTGACGAAGTATTACATAATAGGATTATGACACTTATCTTTCAGTTTAATATAACAATTAGCAACATTATTAGCTTAATGTTGTAGACATAAATCATCAGCATAAGGATAAATTATCTGATGA
This sequence comes from uncultured Deinococcales bacterium, assembly GCA_938038395.1. Taxonomy (GTDB): domain Bacteria; phylum Deinococcota; class Deinococci; order Deinococcales; family Trueperaceae; genus CALGZD01. The sequence goes on from CALHRJ010000525.1 coordinate 1,829, forward strand.
TACTGTCAATGATTTTTTGCAAATGCCACTAATGCTTTAACAAGTTAAAATGTAAGGCTTTATAGGTTTAATATATTGCGAAAGTCTTTACCCATAAGCTTTTGAAAGTTTAGAAAACATACCCTCTTATGATCGGTTGTTGCTGTGCTAAGTTCAATACCTTAAGAACAATAAAAAAGAGGATGCTTAATGCACCCTCTTTTGATAGCTTAAAAGTTTATCTATTTTTGTAGAACAACTCTTTTATTTTTCTGTATTCCATAAAGGACGAACAATACCGCCTTTTTCATCACTGTAGTACCCATTAGCCATACCTACTGGAGAAGTTAGGGTTGGTTTGTTTTGTGCTGCATAACTTTGATTAACTTCTGGTGCCGCATTGTTTCTATTAGTTACAGGTGCATTGTAGCGAGTGCTTACCTGAATGTTTTCCTGATGGTCGTTTGCATAGTGGTCAGTATTATGGTCGTCATAGTTAGTGTGATGGTCGTCAGTGTCATAGCTCGAGCTGTGACTATGTTCGTCATCATGTTCTTCTTCATAACTATAATCACTACTATAATCGCTATGGTGATCATCATTGTCATGGCTGTGCCCATGGTCTGCATCATGATGGTTTGGATCGTTATCATGTGTATGCGGTTCTACTTCAGACTCCATATCGGGACAATCATCGACTGTAGCAATCGGCTCTGGTGCAATACCAATTTCTTCAGGCGCACACCAGTCATCGACACTTCCACCATCTGCGAGCATTCTATATATCATAGTAACTTCACTTTGTAGTGAAACATCATTCGGATACTGCGCTAAGCCCATCTGAAGAATCTGAATAGCTTCGTTTGGAAAACCTAAGTTGTTTTTAACACGTGCTATTCTCAAGAAATACGGTGCAGGTGCGCCATCAGGAATTATTCCTGATGCTGTAGGCGTGGTATTTACAAAGGTTGGATCCCAGTTGTCGCCCCAGTCTGAATCGTAATAAGTTTGAGCTGTAGCATAGCTACTGTTTGCACTTGTTGTTAAAGTCTGGTTTGCTATAGTTGCTGGACCAACATGGGCAGGAACATCAATTGTAGTGTTTGCAGTTGCTGAACTTGTTGCCAAACCAATTGTAGATGAACCTGTGTTGGTACTAACAGCATTATGTGTAGGTGTTGCTGCGGCTACAGTTATTGTTTGTGCTGCTTGTGAATGAGCAGCAGTATGTACAAGTGGGGTTGCAGCATGTTCGTTATACCCTTGGTAGCTTGTTGTGTATGGCTTACCAGTATAAGGATCAATGGCTAAGGCAGTACCAACAGCCGCATTTGGATTAGCAGCACTAGCAGTACTGATATGTGAAGGTGCTTGAGTTTGATAGCCACGCTGATTGACTTGTGTTGTATGAGCAACAGACGTGCTAGCACCGCTACATTCTGGACGACTTTGATTTGCAGGTGTTGAGCAATAAGCTGGTACAGAACTTGCAGAACTTATAGTACTTGCTGTAGTTGTTTGGCTAGCTACTGGAGCACTTGCCGTAGTTGCTACGCACTCTGGACGACTTGAAAAACGTGAATCAATGCAGTAACCAGGTAGTGCTGCTACTGAAGGTGCTGTTTGCGATACATGCTGGTAGCCTTGTTGTTGTGCAGTAACTTGGTTAGTTGGTTGATAATTTGGTTGATAACTTGGTTGATAACCACGTTGGCCGATAACTGCTTGATTTGTAGGTGCATTTGCTACACTGCTACACTCTGGACGACTCTGATAGGCTGAGCTCGAGCAGTACTCTGGCGTACTAACAGCAGTGACAGTTGTTGTTACAGTCGCAGTAGTTGTCGCTGTTGCAGTTCTTGTTACAGGCGCAACTGAAGATTCTGCCATCAAAGGTACAGGTGCTTGACATGCTTCACGATCTGCAAAACGTGCATCTGAGCAATAAAGCGGTGCGCCCATAGCTGTGCTTTTTGCAGCTGCATTTGCTACAAAGCCTGCCATGAGTGAGGCAGCAGTACCTACAGGAATAACACTACTTTTCGTAACCTCAACATTTGTGACACTTGTTTGTAGATTAGTTGCAGCAGGATTTGTTGCTATACCAATAGCACGACCTGCAGGATTATCGCCAAAGGTGTTTGCAAAAACATTCTGTTCATTAGATTGACCAGCTTGCATGTTATTAATTCCTGGACGTCCAACTTCTGCAGAATAGGCACCAAATACAGCACGATCACTCATTTGAACTTCTTTACCAAATACAGTGGTAACTGCTATCTGACTAACTTCACCACCAACTTCGATAACATCGAAGTTACCAATAAGTTCTTCGCCACTAGCTGTACGGCGCATAAGCTTTCCGCCACGGTAGCTTGATTTTTCAACCCCTGCCACCTTACCAGCATCTATGAAGATGCTATCGCCAGCTACAATAATCACACTAGCTTGCAAGTCGTTGGCACCAATTTCTGCTGAAGCAGTAATTTGTGCATTGAGCAATTGGTCAGATGTTTGTGCCTGTGCCAATGAAAAGACTGCCCACAAACTCAAAAGAACGAGGCAACTAAGTAGATAAATGCTACGAGGCTGTGTTTTAGATGTTTTAGGCATCTTACTTCTTCTTCTACGCATCGATAAATCTCCCTCTCACCATCGGCTTGCTTTTTTGTGGCGCTATTTTGTAGCTTTGCTAAAACCCTTAGCTAAACAATTCCATAGCATGCGCATAGCACAGATGGTGAATACTATCGGTTGATTGTAGAGAATGAAGTTGTTACCTGTCTGAATATGCAATTAATGCCTATTTAATGATTAGTTGGGTAGTCGTTAATGTTGACGGTAAATCAAGCATAAAAAGACCTTCTTCACGAGTTCTTTATATGAATATGTTTATGAATAACATGCATAGCTAAGAATTCATTTGCTAAACCACCTCTAAACACCGCTAAAAACCTCTAAATACAATCAATAAACAGTTAGAAGGCTTTACCAAAGCGCATATAGCGTTCCCCTTGGCTGACTTGATAGGCTGAGCGTATGAAACGTGATGATTTAGTCAAATGGTTAGACAGTTATTTGGATATTCACAATTATAAAGACATTTCACTGAACGGTTTACAAGTGGAAGGTTCTGCTGAAGTCGAAAAAATAGCTATAGCAGTTGATAGTAGCCTCACAACCTTTGAACAGGCTGCTGATATGGGCGCAGATATGCTTATTGTGCACCATGGGTTGTTTTGGGGTAAGCCTCTAGCTATTAGTGGCATGCATGGCAACCGAGTGAAAGACCTTATTAAAAAAGATTTGTCTCTTTATGCTGCACACATACCTTTGGATGCACATAAAGAAGTAGGTAACAATTGGGGCTTAGCCAATAGCCTTGGCTTAGCTGACTTAGAAGATTTTGGCGACTGGCAGGGTAAACCAATCGGTGTAAAAGGTATCTTTCCTAATCCAGTCACCTTGCGTGAGTTAGCTGATTCGATCGAAAATACGATAGGTGATTTTGCTGGTAATGGTCACCGTGAATCTGTACTCGTACATGCTGGTGGCAATATGGAAGTGTCGAGCATGGGCATTATATCTGGTGCTGCATCTTGGGATGTTGTTAGGGCTGCTGAAGAAGGCTTGGATGTTTTCTTAACAGGTGAACCGAAGCACGAAACCTTTTATGAAACCTTTGAGCGTGGCATCAATGCGATTTATGCAGGACACTACATGACTGAAACTGTTGGTGTGAACTTGCTTGCGAAGAAGATTCAAGAAGAATTTAATCTTCCTTACGAGTTTATTCTACTTTCAACACAGCTATAAACAAGTACCAAGCTGTTGAGAAAACAAACTCACCCAATGTCATTCTGAACAACGTGAAGAATCTCGATAACTAGATTACGAATTATAATTGACATAATTACACCATCGGAGATTCTTCATTTCGTTTCACTACATTCAGAATGACATGTTATCTTTTAGAAAATATAGTCAAAGATAATCAACCCCTTATAGCTATGACAATGATAGGTTGCAATCAACTATGACAACACAAAC
>CALHRJ010000526.1 GCA_938038395.1 uncultured Deinococcales bacterium
TAAAACTATCCTAATTCATTCAATCCTACAACTCTGCCTAAAGGAGGATGACGTGTTGTCTTGAATCGTTTATCCTAATAAAATGATGGATTACACAATTTCTGGAACAATCGCACAATATGCAACTTTAAACTTTGAAGATGGTGAAGAAATCTGGCTTAGTAACAGCTCCCTCATGAGTTACAGCAACGGTGTTAGTTGGAATCTAGCAGTGCCTGGTGGCTTTACAGGTGCTGTTCGTCGTTCATTTTCTGGCGAAGGCATGTCGCTGACAAAAGCCAGCGCTACTGGTTCAAAGCAACATGCCATCATCTCTGCCAATAGCCCAGGGCATATTGTAGCTTGGCCACTCAATGACAGCGGTATTCTTACAACACGCGGCTCCTTTCTAGCGGCTTGGGGCGATATAGACATAAATGTAACAATGGCAAAACGAGCAGGTGCAGCCTTATTTGGTGGAGCAGGATTATTTCTTCAACAAATCACAGGCACAGGCATGGTCTTGGTTCACGGCAACGGTGACTTGGTACAAAGAGAACTTGGTGAATCTGAAGAAATTATTGTCAGCAGTGGCAACCTTGCTGCCTTTGAAGAACAAGTAGACTACGACGTCAAAGCGGTTGGTAGTGCTAGAAAATTTTTCTTTAGTGGCGAAGGTTTATTTATGACCAAACTTCAAGGCCCAGGTCGCGTAGTCTTACAGAGTTTAAAACCTGTAGTCGCTTCAACAAGTTCTTAAGGCTTTTTATTGCTATACTTAGCTTATGAGCGATAAAGTTAATCCAATCCCAAAAGGTTTTCACACCCTGCAAGCGGTTATAAATGTCGAAAACATAGATGAAGTGATTGACTTTGTCAAAAAGGTCTTTGATGCAACTGAAAAAGAACGTTTTAATATGCCTGATGGTTCAACCATCCATGTTGAAGTAAACATTGGTGATTCAGTCTTGATTCTTGGACCAGTTGAGCGACATGGTAGTTATCCTGCAAAAATATTTGTTTATGTGGCTGATGTAGATGCCACCTATGCAAAAGCCCTAGCAGCAGGTGCTGAATCTGTTTCAGAGCCTGAAGAGCAGTTCTTTGGCCAAACCGTGGCTCGAGCTAAGGACAGTAGCGGTAATCTGTGGGTAATTGCAACTCAAACAGAAATCGTAAGTTCTGAAGAAATGCAAAAACGCTTTAAATCCATGTTTTAACCCAATACCCTAAACCTAATACCCTAAACCAGAAGATATTAGCTCAATTACTAATTCTTAGGGTCTAACAAACAGTTTTCACTCCATTTTCAACCCAAAAACCTTAACACTATCGCCTATATCGCTTTGTTTCAAAGCACAATTACGGTAAGATTAGAATAAGATTGAACAAACAAAATTAGGAGATACTTATGTTTGCAACACTTTTTTGCGTTCAAACCCAGAATCAAACTATAAAATTGGATTCCTATGTCTAATACTGCATCTTTAAATTCAAATATCCAGTTTGATGTAAAAAGTCTTTCAGATGCCTTTATATATGCAACTGATTGGCTCGGTGTCTATGTTGAAGAAGTTAATGCCTTAAACGTTTACCCTGTACCAGACGGTGATACAGGCACAAACATGCACTTGACCATGCAGTCTGTGCGTAAACAACTTAGTGACGATGGGCCAAGCACGCTAGAAGAGTTGGCACACGCCCTTTCGCACGGCTCACTTATGGGCGCACGTGGCAATTCTGGTGTAATTTTAAGTCAGGTGCTCAAAGGTTTTGCAGAATCCATTAAAAATACAACCAACCTAGATAGTAAAAGCATCAGTGAAGCTCTAGCAACTGCAACCGAATATGCATACAAAGCAGTGATTAAACCTGCCGAAGGTACGATTTTGACAGTTGTACGTCGTGCCGCCGAAGGTGTCGAAAAAAACACCTACAGCACCCCGCTAGATGTTCTAAAGAATGCTTGGGAAGCTGGCAAACAAGCCCTTGATGAAACACCTGAAATGCTCCCAATCCTTAAACAAGCGGGTGTTGTTGATTCTGGCGGTCTAGGCTTTTTACGGGTTCTTGAAGGCGTTATTGCCTCATTCGAAGGCAAAGATTTACCACCACCACCTGAAATTACTTTTAGAGCCCAACAAGATATGGAGTCAGAAGAATTTGGCTTTTGTACTGAATTCTTACTCAAAGATGCCAATACATCTGCAAATGACATCAGAGACTTAATTGCGGAAAAAGGCGATTCGCTTTTAGTTGTTGGTGATGATGGCTTTATCAAAGGGCATATCCATACAGATGAACCTGAACAACTTTTAGCGATGGTTGCAAAATACGGCACTATGATTCGCTCAAAAGTCGAAGACATGAGCGAGCAATTTCAAGAAATCATTGATGATACTGACTTTAATGACGTTCAAATTGCAAAAAGTGGTTTGGTTGCTGTTAGTAGTGGTTATGGCCTAACCAAAACCTTCCGTGGCCTTGGTGCACGTGTAGTGGGTGGCGGTCAAAGCAACAATCCAAGCGTGCAAGATATTGCTGACGCAGTAAGAACGGTTCCTGCAGAAAGCATCGTAATTTTGCCCAACAATAAAAACATCATTATGGCAGCAGAGCGTGTAAACGAGCTTATTCCAGATAAGAAGATTCATGTACTACCAACTCGAACATTGGGTCAGGGTTTGGCAGTCGCAGTTGCTTTTGATGGCAATAAAGAAGCTGACAGCTTACTTGAAGAACTGCAAGAAATAGCTGATGAAGCCAATACACTTGAAGTGACGACTGCTAGTCGTACTGCTAGTATTGATGGTGTGGATGTTACCGAAGGAGAATTTATAGGTCTAATTGATAATAAGCTTACAGTTTCTGTTACCGATGCTAAAGCTTGCCTTGAATCACTGATTGCAAAGCTGGATGATGATAAAGAAATTGCTACCTTGTACTACAATACTAGTTATAGCGAGGATGAGATTGAAGGTTGGCTCGAGCAGCTCTCAAGCACCTACGAAGACTTAGAAATTGAAGCCCACCCAGGCGCACCCGACCTATACCAATTTGTAATGGCTGTGGAGTAGTCTCTTTAGTGATTAGCTGGACATTCCTTCAGGATTGTTAAGCTTCCACACACGTTTTTACCCTATACTTGGGTTATCAGGCAAATTTCATCAAACATGATGGTGTTATTGTCTTAATCTGTGTCGTAGAAGATAGTTCTACACACTTGGAGGATTTTGTGAAAAAGTTAGTTTTAAGTTTAAGTATTTTGTTACTGGGTCTACTTGTAGCATGTGACGGCACAAATATTGTCGTAACACCGCCAACACCACCAGCACCTACCGCTGGCAGTAGTGTTGAAAGCCCATACATTATTGGCATAAGTGACGATAATCAGTCACCTTCTGATACATTTGCAATTGATGCAACCGCTGGTGCAAAGAACTTCTATTACAGAATTACAATTCCTGGCGATAGTGGTGGCGACGGTGTTTGGTTTGAATTAGC
>CALHRJ010000527.1 GCA_938038395.1 uncultured Deinococcales bacterium
AGAAGGTGGCAAAATTGATGTCAGCGTTGGCGGACATTTTGCTGCTGGTGAGAGCTTTGTTGATGTCTTGCGAGAAGCTGAAGAAGAAGTTGGCTTAAGCGTTAGCCCTGTTGATTTAAATTATCTACACACCCAAAAAGCAGAACGTTACTACGCAGAAGCAGAAAATCCAGAACAAATCGCTAGAATTGATAGAGAATTTCAAGAAGTTTATTTTTGTCAATGCGATCAGGACTTGGATCAATACTTTCTGAACCCAGAAGAGGTAGATGTTCTTTACGAAGTGCCGCTAGACGCAGCCATAGCACTCTACGAAGATGGCGAGCCTATACTAGCCGCAGGTTACGATTCTCAAAGTCGCAACAACAATGCCATGTTGATAGAAGACGATTTGATTGGCAAGGCTCGAGCTAACACCCTAAGTAGCCTCAAAGCTATCAAAGCTGCCTTATCATCCACAACAGAAAAGCTAACAAACTAAATGGCAGATACTAAACTACTAGCCATCTACGGCAACTATCTAAGCGACTTAGATCAAACAGCTACCTTAAAAAAGCTTGGTGCAGAACTCCTAAAAACAAGCCATAGTGCTGCAAGCTACCGTCTATTTTCTTCACCAGAAACACAGGCTGTACTCTGCGAAGATGCTACGGACGGTCGGCAAATACGAGTTGAACTATGGCAAACTGATGCAGAAACAATCCTTAATCTCTTAGAACAACTATCTCCTGAGTACCACCTAGCAAACTTCAAACTATCAGACGGTAGCACTGCTTTTTGTTTCATGGCAGCACTTAGTTTTTGCTTAGAGCAAAACTATGAAGAAGCCAGTCGCTTTGGTGGTTGGGAACGCTATTTGCTCAAAAAAGCAGAACAGGACAGTTAAAGTATGGCTTTAGAGATTGAACGAAAATTTTTGGTTCACAAAGAAAAATTACCAACAGACCTTAAAGGTAAGCGCTACGTGCAGGGCTATCTAAGCCATGAAAAAAATTGTGTGGTGCGTGTGCGTATTGCAGAAGATAAAGCTTTTCTAACCATAAAGGGTCAACAAGACGGTATTAGTAGGGCTGAGTTTGAATACAGCATACCTGTTGAGGATGCTCAGGGGATGCTCGAGCTAGCCTCTCAAGCCCCCATAGAAAAAACACGTTACTTACACCAGCATCAAGGTCATCTATGGGAAATAGACGTTTTTGAAGGTGCTAACAACGGTCTAATTGTTGCAGAGATTGAATTAAGCTCAGAAGACGAAAGTTTTGCAAAACCAGAATGGCTCGCTACTGAAGTGAGTCATGATATGCGCTATACAAATGCCTCACTCAATTTAAAGCCTTATACACTTTGGTAATCGTTTTCTTCAAACTATCTGATTTTTATCAAATACCTTCTGAGAAACATCTTGAAGAATCTCAGAGATTTCTTTTTCATCTAACTTGTATTGATACTTATATGTCATATCGAAAACGATACTCTCCATTGCCTTGATTGATTCAGACCATAATTCATGTCTAGCTGAAAATTCTTTGGCATGTCGAGGACATAAAGTACGGTTTAACTCAACTACATAATGACCATTCTCAGAACATTTTTCACACTTATCCATGTAGGGAAACTCCAATAAGTATTTGTAAATTCGTGACATCAGTTTAGCTATATATCAAATGTCAAAATACATGCATTTCGAACTGCATCTACCTCAAGGAAATTTTATAAAACTACAACATCTAGTGCAGGTCGAGAAATTTATAGCTGATAAATACTGTTCCACCATAGAGAAGATTTAACAAACTTCTACTGGTGTTTTTCGGATGAAACATCAACTGGTGGATGTTGTCAAACAGGTCTCCAAATATCTTTCTTAAATAACTAATGTGGTGCAGCAGTACCGTATAACCTAAGTTCTTTAACATGGTCCAATTTACTTTGTGCAGCATAAACTCTGAATGCCAAACAGCTGACATTTAAGCTATTAGGAAAATATCAATTTACTTATGTTAGAGAGTACCAAGTAGCAAGGCAAACATAGGCTTAACTATTCTGAATCTATAATCGTGTCGAATATTCAGTACTGTAGAGGTTTAGCGCTTAATCAGATAACGTAACCTAATTTTGCGCACGTACTTACGCCTTTAAAAATCTACCTAGCATGTTTAATTCCCTAATGTATCAGTAGCACCCAAAGGTCAAACTATTCTTGAGATGGTTAGACTTTATAAGGGGTTTTATACAATTTTTATCGTGCCAATATGCTGCAGGTCTTACAAACAGGGCTTAGGCATAGCGCTTAAATTCAGCATTGACAGCACATCATGATTGATCGTCAACTTTCAGAAGACGTCGTCAATGACTTTTTAGCACTTCCCAACATTCAGGAACTTCAAAGAATGCGGGAAGAGGTAGCACAATTGTGTCAAAGTGACATAGCACAAGCTATCCAACAAGCTGAAAAGGCACTTCGCTATGCCAGTAAAATTTCCGATCCTTTAAGTATAGAAAACTGCGAAAAAGAAGGAGCAACACTACAAAGCTATCTTGCCTATTGCTTTGAAAAACACAATGTCTACGAAGAGTCTATTCGCATTGCACTCGAATCGCTTGAAGTTGCTCGCAAACATAAACTTGTAGAAGTAGAGTTGCGTAGCCTAAATAGCTTAGCGAAAAGCTACGCTCAAATGGCACTTTACACAGAAGCCTTAGAGATACTCGTTCGTGTTGAGAAACTTGCACGCAAGCACAAATTAAAAGAGGCAGAAGCAAAAGCTACCACAACGATGGCTTGGGTTTCTTCATCGCTTGAGGACTATAAAGATGCTATTGCCTTTAGTACTCGAGCTCGAAGTCTATACCGAACCATTGGTGATAATGCACAAGAAGCAGCAGCACTTATTCAAGTTGCTATTTGCCATCTTGCTTTGGGCTATGCACAACGTGCGTTAATCTTTGCTGAGCAAGCAAAAAAGCTTGTTAAGAAATCAGGTCAAAAAACACTTCTTGCAGATGTTTATACAACACACGGTGATATCTATAAGCACATGCAAGATTTTGAAAAAGCAGTCAAGTACTTTAACAAAGCCCTGAGTTACCAAACTGACGCAGCATTTAATACCAGCGGAACAACAAACCACCAAACACTCCTCAAAATTGGTGCTACCTACAGAGATATGGGCAATACGGTTAAGGCTATGAACTACATTCAAGAAGCCTTACGCATGGTCGAAGTACGTGGTCAGGTTAATGCGCTTTACAACTGCCATTTAGAACTATCCCTTTTACATAAGGCTATGGGTGATTACCGTACTGCACTCAAACACTTTCAGCAATACCATGCTATTGAAAAAGATATGCTTGCAGCAAAAGCTGACTCTGAGTTACGTGCGCTTAAGATTACTAGAGAAGTTGAACAAGCAAAGCGTGAAGCTGCTATTTTGAAAAGTAAAAATGTAGAGTTAGAAATTACCATTAAAGAATTAGCAGATACAAAGGGGGAGCTCGAGCAGCGCAACAGTGAACTCACCAAGCTTAACAAACGTATCCATGAGCTTAGTATTCGTGATGGCTTAACAGGTCTCTACAATCGTAGGTTCTTAGACGAAAACTTACCGCGTCTTTTTGCAGAAGCTAAACGTTACAAGCGCAGTCTTTGCTTAGCTATGTTAGACATTGACCATTTTAAATTACTTAATGATAATTACTCTCACCAAATGGGTGATGAAGTCCTTAAAAAAGTAGCTTCGATATTCTTAGATAATCTACGCAATGTAGATATCGCAGCACGCTATGGTGGTGAAGAGTTTTCTATCATCATGCCTGTAACTGACTTGGAAGCTGCACACCAAGGCTGTGAGCGTATCCGAGTAGCTATTGAATCTTATCCGTGGCATAAATTCGATAAAGATATGAAAGTAACGATTAGCGTTGGCTTATCGCACAACTTCCGTGCTGACTCTGCTGATAACCTTATCGAAATTGCTGATAAGTACCTTTACAAAGCAAAAGGTTCAGGACGTAATAGAGTTGCCTATATGGATGCTTAAACCTGTTGTAGTAGCCTATAACATATCTCTGTAATTTTTAAGCACCTCTTCAAAATGTATAGTCTCTTTTTCTATATCAGACACAAAACGAAAATCAGCAAACTCAAAGCCAGGCCCAACTGTACAACCAACTAAGCTATACCCTAAGCGTTGAAGTGTATCTGTTTTTGATGTAGCTACTGGTCGTGCTGCTTGCCAATGTCCGGCAGGTACAACTGCAACCCGGCTATGTCCACTTGTGACGTGACCTAAAATTGTAATGCTAAGCTTTTGTTCAACAGGGTCATAGATAAATAACTCTAAATCATCCCCCTCGTAAAAGTGCCAAACCTCATCAGAAGCCACAACATGCCAGCGACTAAGTTCACCTGTTGCAAGTAGAAAATAGATAGTTGTAAGCAATAATCTCTCTTGCTCATCGGCATGTCGAAGTACCGTCTGCTCAGAACGGTATACTTCTCTGTAATGACCACCCTCAGGGTGAGGCTGCAATTCAAGTTTTTGTATAAGATTAAGTGTTTGCTGATTCATAAACCTATAGTCCTTTAAGATACTCTGATTTCAATATACTCATCACAATAGCACTTTGATATTTGCCATCCCAAAGCAGTACATCTCGCCTAATGCCTTCTTGTATAAAGCCTACTTTTTTGTAAACATGGATAGCTCTTGGATTAAAGTCATATACTTCTAGCTCAATCCTATGTAAATCTAAAACTTCAAAACCATGTTTAATCATCAACTGTGTTGCTTGCGAACCATAGCCCTTACCAAAATAGTTTTGGCTAGAAAGTGCAATCCGAAAATTTGCCGACTTATTATCAAAATCAATATTATTTAGGACAACCTCACCGACCATAGTTTTAGGTTCATCTTTTAAAACAATCGCATAGTCAATTCGATCATCAGCATCTGGGATTGTGGCATAGAAGGCTTGTACTTGCTCTAAAGTAAAACTTTGCTGTGTGCCTGTAAGACGCATACTTTCTTCATCGGACAAACTTGCAAATATTGATTCAGCATCATCTGGACCAAGGGGTCTTAAAAAAATAGTATCACCCGTTAAAATCGGTTTTTCGAGCATTGCTTAACATCCTTAAACTGCTTTATCTTTATATAGTTGATTACAGTATGTAATATTAGTGGGGTATAACTGTATGTTTCACGCCTTTACAATATTAGCATTACATTCACTGTATGTACGAAAGGTTAAACTGAACGCTAACTGCAATATCCAAATATGGAGTGTACAAATGATTGTCTTTATCGATAACGAACACAAGTCAGGCTATAGCAAGGAATCGGGCGAAAGGCTTATGGCTGCAAGGCTCTGGATAAAATATCGGTTAGAAGATTTATCAGGTGATACCTGTCTAGTCATTCGCTATAGCCATGTAAGCCCTGAACTTTTAAAAGATATAGATGCAAAGGCAATCTTTGTAAGTGGCAGCAGTGTAGACCCTCCAAATTACGGTGACGAGCAAGCTGGCATCCAAGCTGTGTTTAGAGAGCAGGCATTGCCTACATTCGCTTTTTGTGGTGGCTTTCAGGTTATGGCAGAAAGCTTAGGCGCACCTTTAGAAAGAATCGGAGCCTTAAGTCCTGAAGAAAGTAAAAACGACCCTTTCCCAAGCTTTGCAGCAGGTTACAAGAAAGAACTAGGTTACGAGCCAATATCAATCCTTGAAAATCATCCACTGTTAGAGGGATTAAGCCCTGATGCAATTTTTAGACACGCACACTCATGGGAAATCAAAACTGTGCCAGAAGGCTTTAAGCATATCGCCTCAACAGATATGACACCTATCCAAATGATCGTGCACGAAAGCTTGCCAATCGTTGGTACGCAGTTCCACCCTGAATACTATACAGATGAGCACCCCGATGGGCGCATTTTAATTGAAAACTTTATGAAGTGGTCTGGCTTAATCTAACTCTGGGTTAATCTAATGGGTTGATATAAAACCGCTAGACTAATTCTAGGATAATTTCAAAACATATTTTTGCTCAGTAACTACTGTGCCCCATTGCTCACCAGATGCTTCATGGACTAACTCAAAACCTGCTTGGGTATAGAGCTTTTGAGCAGCTCCTAAACCAGCAAAAGTCCATAGGTAAATACTTTTGTAGTGTTTAGCTCTACAAAACTCTATAGCTTTGTGCAATAAGGTCTGCCCATAGCCTTGTCCACGTAAAGTATCAGATACTATGAACCATCGTAAATGGGCACCGTCATGATTAGCCTGACTACCATCAACAGTGATCGAACCTTCAATCTGCTGATTAGTTTGAACTGTTAGAAATAAATCTTGCGTAGCGTCGTACCTTGTCATGAAGTC
>CALHRJ010000528.1 GCA_938038395.1 uncultured Deinococcales bacterium
CAAGTAACAGCTCTAGATAGACCTTATACCTTTGAAGAAGCTTCACAATCATTTGCTGAGAAAAAGTTTAACCTAGCTCGAGTTCAACTCGAAAATGTTTTAGCAGGCAATCCTTATCATCTAGAAGCAACAAAAATGCTAGCACAATTAGCCTATAGAGATGGCAACTTAGAACAATCCGTAGAATTATACCAGCGCATTATACAAACAGCTGACTTTATCCAAGATCCACAAGCTGAAGTACACTACGGACTAGCACTAGCGCAAAGAAGCCTTGGCGATATCGAAGGTGCTTTCAACAATGCTACACAAGCGATCCTTCAAACGCCAGATGATGAAGCAATCAATAAACTTTACGACAATCTCTCAAGCGAACTAGCTCAGAACGACAACACCTTACCCGAAGCAGTTTCCTATACATTTGCAGATGCCCTAGCCTCATACAAAGAGAACGATATTGAAACTGCACGTATGCAATTACAAAGCATAGTTAGTAATGAACCCAATAATAAAGAAGCTATCACCATGCTCGCTTACATCATCTATAGAGATGGTAACAGCGAACAAGCTGAAGCTATGTTTCAATCCTTAGTAAGCCAAGCTGATTTTGACGAAAATAGCGATATCCTGTATGGGCTAGCCTTAGCACAAAGAAATAACGGTAAGGTTACAGACGCACTTGCCACAATTCAACGTGCTCAAGTAGCAGCACCCAATCGTGAAGATGTTAGTAACTTGCTAGCAAAACTGTCTGACGCAGTTCAAGCAGAGCGCACCAGAGCGTTACAAGAAGCGGCAGCTAGCCAAAACCAAAAACCAAAACTGGATTTCAGTTTTGAAGATGCTTTAGAAGCCTATAAAGCAAATGACATTGAAACAGCACAAGCAAGATTTGAAGCACTAGTCGCCAATAATCCAGATGATACCGACTCTGCAATTTTACTTGCCTATATCATCTACAGGTCAGATAGTGATCGAGCAGTTCAAATGTTCACAGCAATTACAGAAAAAGCAGATTTTAACGAAAATAGTGATGTCCTCTACGGTCTAGCCTTATCACATCGCAATTCAGGAAATTTAGAACTCGCTTTTACAAGTATTGAACGAGCTTATATAGCAGCCCCTGAACGAGAAGATGTTGCTGACCTATACACAAACCTAGCTGCTGCCCTTGAAGAAGCACAAGCATCTGCACAGCAAGAGCAAACACAAGAAACTGCTAGTGCAGAAACTACAGAGACAGAAGCTAATGCAAAAACTACAGAGACAGAGACTATAGATTTAGCTGCTATTGCAAATGAAGAAGCACCAAAAAGCAGTCTCTCCTATACTTTTGAAGATGCACTAAACGCTTATAAAGCAAACGATATTGAAACTGCCAAAACACAGTTTGAAGGACTAGTAAACGAAAATCCAGATGACACTGATTCTGCTACGCTACTAGCCTATATCGTCTATAGATCAGATGCAGCACTCGCAGCTAGCATGTTTCAAAACATTGTCGATAGAGTAGACTTTAATGAAAATAGCGATGTACTTTACGGT
This sequence comes from uncultured Deinococcales bacterium, assembly GCA_938038395.1. Taxonomy (GTDB): domain Bacteria; phylum Deinococcota; class Deinococci; order Deinococcales; family Trueperaceae; genus CALGZD01. The sequence goes on from CALHRJ010000528.1 coordinate 1,546, forward strand.
CTCGCCTTATCACAACGCAACGCAGGTGACTTAGACGCAGCTTTTAAAAGTATAGCTCGAGCTTACACCGCAGCACCTGAACGAGACGATGTCAAGGAATTATATGCTCAGCTTTATACTGCTGTAAATTCGGTAGCTGATGGAAGCTAGAAATCCGAATTAGCAATAAAGGTACATAACAAACAAAAAAGAGTATAAGGAAATAATCCTCTATACTCTTTTTTATTTTATCTAATTGAAACAATTGCCAAAACCTTACAGCATAGTGATGCTATCTATCTTTACTTATTCAAAACAAAACATCAGAACTATAGATATCACTTCTCTACTCTTAAGCAACAACAATATTTACAAGTTTTCCAGGCACAACAATCTCACGCTTAATTTCTTTACCTTCAAAATACTTCATAATGATTTCTTCAGCTTTAGCAATCTCAAGAATTTCTTCCTTAGTAGCCTCAGCAGGCACTTCAATCTGAGCACGGACTTTACCATTAACCTGAACAGCCATATTGATGCTATCTTGCACTAGAGCACTTTCATCATGAACAGGCCATTGTGCAACATGTACAGAAGAATTGTTATCCATACGACTCCATAATTCTTCTGAAATGTGTGGTGCAATAGGCGCAAGCATTAAGGTCACTAACTTACAGCTTTCTTGCCATTGAACAGTTTTTACAAGTGCCTTATTCTTCAATTTAGTCATGACGTTAAGCAAGGTCATTAGCTCAGCAATCGCTGTATTAAATTGAAAGTTTTCAAAGTCTTCAGTTACTTCTTTTACTGCGTGGTGGGTAGCACGGCGAAGTTCTTTGATAGTCGCTTCGTCATCAGAACCATCTTTGTCGCTATCCTCCAAAATTGCATTCCAGACTCTGTTAAGAAAACGAACACTACCTTCGACACCTTTAGTATTCCAAGGACCCCCTTGATCCCAAGGACCAATGAACATCAAAAAAGTACGGACTGCATCGCCACCATAATCAGAGACAAGTTGATCAGGGTTCACAACATTACCACGTCTTTTTGACATTTTTTCGTTGTCTTCCCCAAGAATCATGCCTTGATTACGTAACTTTGTAAATGGCTCGTTCACCGTAGTCAAGCCAATATCACGCATAGCTTTTGTGAAAAAGCGGGAGTAAAGCAAATGCAAAATAGCATGTTCAATACCACCTGTATATTGCTCAACGGGCAACCATTTAGCAGCAAGTTCTTTGTCAAACGGCGCATCATCCATATCTGGACTTAAGTAGCGGTACCAGTACCAGCTACTGTCCATGAAGGTATCCATGGTATCTGTATCACGTGTTGCTGGTTTACCACATTCATGACAGGTTGTATTCAAAAATGCTTTGTGTAATTTAAGTGGTGACTCACCTGTTGGCATGAATTCAATATCTGTAGGAAGTTCTACAGGTAACTGATCCTCTGGCACTGGCAATGCTCCACAATCCTCACAGTAGATAACTGGAATTGGAGTACCCCAGTAACGCTGACGGCTAATTAACCAGTCACGAAGACGATAGGTCACAGCAGAACGACCAGCATTATTGTTATCTAACCAATCTATCGCTGCACGAATGCTTGGGTTAGCTGTACCTTTTTCGGTAGTACAAGCTGTACCATCTATCGGCCCTGAATTAATGATTGTGCCAGCACCGAAATAAGCTTCAGTCATTTCAGCAGGATTATAGACTACAGACTCATCGTCTGGTTTGATGACAGGAATGATTTCAAGTTCAAACTTTTTAGCAAATTCGAAATCGCGTTGATCCCCAAAAGGCACGGCCATAATCGCACCAGTGCCATAGCCCATTAGTACATAGTCAGCTATCCAAATTGGAATTTGTGCGCCGTTAACAGGATTGGTTGCGTAGCTACCTGTAAAAATGCCTGTTTTATCTTTACCTTCTGACTGTCTATCAATTTCTGTTTTGCGAGATGCCTGTTCAATATATGCTTCAACATCTGCTTTATTCTCAGAAGTAGTAAGTTGCGCCACGTAGGGATGTTCAGGTGCAAGCACCATAAAACTTGCACCCCAAACTGTATCTGGTCTGGTTGTAAATACGGTTATATCGCCAGCGTCGCTCTTAAAATCAATTTCAGCACCTTCGCTGCGACCGATCCAGTTACTTTGCATGATACGAACTTTATCAGGCCAATCTAAGCCTTCAAAATTTAATAGTTCATCTGCATAATCAGTAATTTTAAAATACCACTGATTCAAATCTTTTTTAATAACTGGCGTATCACAACGATCACACAATCTATCGTCACCAATAACCTGTTCACGAGCTAAGGTGGTATTGCAATGTGGACACCAATCTACAGGAGAGAATTTTTTATAAGCAATTCCCTTCTTAAGAAATTGTATAAACATCCATTGGTTCCATTTATAATATTCAGGGTCACACGTAACGACTTCCTTACTCCAGTCGAACATGGCTCCCATTTGCTCAAACTGTTTTTTCATGCTTTCGATTTGCTGATAAGTTAAGGTCGCAGGATGAACGTTCTCGCCTCTTTTTGCAGCCTTTACAGCCGCATTTTCAGCAGGAAGTCCAAACGCATCAAAGCCCATTGGGAACAAAACGTTATAACCATTCATTCGCTTATAACGCGCAGAAGCATCGGCAGGAGCCTCGGCATACCAGTGCCCTACATGCAAATCACCACTTGGGTATGGGTACATGGTTAAAAAGTAATACTTTGGCTTCGAATCATCATTTAAATCAGTTTCGTAAAGCTTTCTTTCTTTCCAAACACCTTGCCATTTAGGTTCGATTTCGTGGGGGTTATATTTACTACTTTCAAAAGCAGTACTTTCTTTGCTGTCTTGCTTTGCGTCTGACATGTCTTTAACTCCTAGGATATGCTTAAGTTTATCAGCCTACTCACACTGGATTCAGGGCATAAAAAAACCCTAACCTTGATGTGCACAGTGTATATGCATAGGTTAGGGCGTGAAGAATCAAGTTAAATTAACTCGCTAATTCACCCCTCTACTAAGTAGCAGTCGTGTTGATAAATTGTTAATTACAATTACCATATTGCCTTAATCCTAATCCTATTGATAGCTTTTGTCAATATCTTTAGCTTAAACTTAAAAGTTTTCTTAATTTAAATTCTTGCCTAAATCTGAGGTTTCACGTGCTACTTTATCACTGGCTCGCTTTAGACTATCTTTAATTCTGTCTTGTGCTGCTGGAGTACCCGTCATATCTTTAACATCGGAAGCAAGTTTTTTAGCTTGAGTATCAAAAACCTCTCTGATATCGTCAAAGCTATCTTCAGCAGTTTCAAAACTATCTTCAGTAGTACTAAAACCCTTAGGTAAAAATGATTGTTCTTCCCTATAACCACTGTCTGAAGTTTCAGAACTATTCTTTGCAGTTGAAAAGACTTCTTCTAAACTATCTGATTCACTCTTTTGAAGAAAATCAGACTCTCTGTTTAAATCAGATGATCTGACAACGGCTGAAGCGTCTAAGTTAGCTTCACCAAAATCTTCTTCAGCAATATCTTGTAAAGTAAAGCTTGATTTAGCATCATCGACAATATCACCAACTTTATTAACCTCTGGAAAACTTCCAAATCTTACTGCATTATCTGGTGAAATCTTATTCTTTTCTGTAATTTTTTCAGTCTGACTCAATCTATCTTCAAAAACTGGTTTTTCTTTTTCTGACCATTTTCTTGCTAGGTTGTCAGACTTTAAATCAACAACTGCTGCATCAAGTGATTCGCCAATTTCAGCATCACTTACTTCAGTAACTTTGCCTTTTATACTTGAATCAGCAAATACAACATCTTGTCTATCAAGCTTTGTAGCACTGTCTGCAGAAACTTCCTCATCGACTAACTCATCATCAGCTAAAGGCTTCCATGTTTTTGGTTGTGGTATTGCATCAACAATGTCATCACTACCATCTAATCCTGCTCGATCATAATCTGCATCTGAAACCTGTAAATCAACAACATGACCATCAGAAATTAAATCTTCTTCTGAATGCTTAGATTGACCAAGTTGACCACTTTGTATATCTGTCTCGTTTTGGTCAACCAAACTACTCCAAGTTGATTCATCAGTATTTGCTTGGATATCAGAATTGAAAGTTGAAGCCTTTGCTTGTTCTGTACTTTGAGGTGTAATTTTGCCTTGATCTATATTTTTACTTAGGCGACTTGCAGCAAAAGATGCACCTCTGCTGATTGTGGCTGATGAGGTACTGGTTTTGACTTTGCTAACTTCATTCTCGCTATGCACAGTATTGGCACTATTTGCAGCATTTGAAGGTGTTTGCGTTAGAAATGGATTATTGGGTTGCTTATCTTCCGTCACAACACCTACAGCCTTATTTAAAGCCGCATCATTTATATTCGTAAGCTTAACCAAGGTATCTTTTTGTACTTCATAGATGTACTGGGACTCAATACGAACGCGCTCAGTTTCATCGCGAATTTCAGTTAGTAAAGCTTGGGTTGATCGAAATCCTTGAAGGAGTTCAACCAAGCGACCTAGTGCAAGCAGAATGAAGCTCGAGCCCAGAACCAAGACTCCCAAAAGCAGCATCAAGAAATTAGGCAATACTTCAGAAGGTACTGCACCTTCTGGCAACCTAAGTAGCCTTATTAATAAGAAAGTCAGTAGGACAAAGCCAACAACACCGACTGCCTTAAAAGAAAATCCAGCTCGTTTGTTTTCCAACTTCTTCTACTCCTCAAACATCACTTTAACGATAACACCAAATTACTAATGCCCTATTGCTACTCAACTACTGTCTGTACTACTTTTCACTGGCTAGGTAAGTAATCAAAAAACTATTTCCACATATTTGAATCAAGACCGAATACTGCGTAAATCAAAATAGATCTTCACTCACCCAATACAACATCTTGATTTATTTGAGTGACACATCACTTACTTTAACGCATCAAACACCTCTTAATGTGAAAAAGCTCGTCTAGTAGCCGTATTCTATGTATAATTTTACTATAACTACAAGGAATATGAACACTATATGAAAAATACTTAAATAACCAAACTATAAAGTCACACATTTGCCCCTTTAAGAATTCAGTATTCGGTAGTCTAACATCACCAGACCTATATATGGGATAGAATATGCCTTCATTTATAGTTAACGTTTATGCTATTTAAGCATTAAGTTATAGTGTCCTAGACAGAATTTATAACCATAAAATTAAAAACGGTTAACTATATAAGCTTATTTATCTCAATGAACACACTATTTCTATGAATTAAGTATGTCCATTACCTGCTGATACCTAGCCCGAAAATATAGTTCATAAATTAATCAGTTTGAAGCCTTAGGTGCTTAACCATATTCTGCATCAAAGCTAGTTATTCAAGTCAAAATACATCCTGAATTAAATGAACAGCATCGCAGCAAGCTGACGATGTATCGATGGGAAATCTTGTGACTTAGAATCACATTGATTCTAAATATCTAATTCGAAGCAAGCGTCGAGGAATTCATCATCCTGTAAGTTCATTATTAAAGAATTAGGCAGAATTGGCATGAGTTGTTCAAAACCCAGATTGACCTAAATTTGAATAAGTAAGCTTTATACCAATTCCGTTTATATCCGTAGTTAAGTCTGATGTCCTTTTTTAGGAGATGTCTAAGTAGCTTACGGAATATGGTTGAGCAAATGATAGCTCGAGCTCATTTGTTTATTACATATATTTTCGGACACGGTATTATCTGCGTCAAATAGCTTTTGTTCAAACCTGAATAGCAAACATGCCAACAAAAAAGTACCTATTTAGCAACGAACAAACATCTATTTAGATAAGACTACTGGTACATTCTTTTCAGCGCTATCATAGCCAGCTAGAACAAGTCGAATCGCTTCTAAACCATCTTTCCCTGAGCAAATAACAAGACTACCATTGTGAATAGACTCTTCAAAGTGCTTAATTTGTTGAATATGCCCACCAGCAGACGGAAAAGCGTAACTTGCTCGATCAGTCTTATCCCACCCTTGTCCAATTGACCTTCGGAAAGAATGTAAAAGTTCAGGCTTGCCATAACGATTGGTGAACTCTAGGCTTCCTTCTGTTCCATAAATCCAAAAGCCCTCTTCCCAACCTGTGGCAGTCCAAGCGTTTTCTACAGAACCAAGTGCACCAGACTTAAATCGCAAGCTTGCGTGCGAAGTATCTTCTACATCAATGCCATCAAACTTTAAAGTAGCAACGTGTGCAAAAATTTCTGCAACATCCCCTGCAAAATAGCGAGCTAAATCCATCATGTGGCAACCGTTATCCAGCATAGTGCCCCCACCCTGATGGGCTTTACTACCAAAAACACCTCTAACCTTAGAATCGCCACCCCAATCATGGGCTTGGCGTAACCGCACATACGTAACGTCACCTAATACACCAGCATCTAACATACGCTTAGCTTGCTGTGGCCCACTTGCTGAACGCAAGTGATGACCGATTTGCAGAACAACATTGTGTTCTTTTGCAACCGCAATCATTTCTTCAGCTTTATCCAAAGCCATACTTATCGGCTTTTCGCAAAGAATGTGTTTCCCTGCTTTAGCCGCGTCGATAGCTATTGGGGCATGATAAGCATTTGGTGTACAAATTGATACTGCTTCAACTTCTGGATTAGCTAGTAACGCTTTATAATCTGTATAAGTATTATCTGCAGCCCACTGTGATTTGCGAAGTTTTAAAGTTTCTTCGTTGATATCAGAAATTGCTACAAGGTCTGCATTGATAGCTTTATAGCCTTCAAAATGATTTTGTGCAATTCCACCAACACCTATAATGCCAACTTTTAAAGGCTTATTGATTGGCATCTACAATATGCTCTTTCGAAGGATTTGGGACTGGCTCGAGCTCCATACTGTTAGGCGCTTCATGGGTTAATCGGGTAAATGGTCGCTTTGCCCACTTAGCAGCATTCGCAATGACTCTAACTATATGCTCGTTATGATAGGTAGGAAATGTTTCATGGCCAGGACGAAAATAAAATACCTGTCCATGTCCACGCTGCCACGTACATGCACTACGAAAAACTTCGCCTCCCTGAAACCAGCTCACCATCAAAACCTTATCAGGCGTTGGAACATCAAAACGCTCCCCATACATCTCTTCTTCAGCAAGTTCGAAATAATCAGGAATCCCAGCCATAATAGGGTGACTTGGTTCAATATTCCAAAGACGTTCTTTTTCGTCTGCCTCACGCCATTTCAAGCTACAATTTGTGCCTAACATTTTTTGGAAAATTTTGGAAAAATGACCAGAATGCAACACAATCAAGCCCATACCACTCAAAACCTGCTGACGTACACGCTCAACAATTTCATCATCAACTTCTGAATGCGCAACATGTCCCCACCAAATCAGAACATCTGTATTGGCTAGAACTTCTTCAGTTAAGCCATGCTCAGGCTGTTGAAGCGTAGCAGTTCTACAGTTGAGATTAGGGTTCACTGCTTCTAAATTCTTCTTTAAAGCATTATGCATGCCGTCTGGATATATTGCTTTTACGACATCTGACTTATTTTCATGTATGAATTCATTCCAAATGGTGACATTAACAGTCTCTTGAGTTGACATAAGCTTAGAATCACTCCTATTTATTTGATGCCGTATAGTACCTCACTTTTCAAAAAAAGTGAAGATATTTCATGGAAAATACAAATTTCATGTAAATCTTGCAAGATATGAATCATCAAACTAAGATTTATCACTTCGAATTTACAAGCTCTTCTAAAATAATTGCAAATCTTGCATCAATACCCGCACTTCTTTTACAACAATCAGAACAACATTCAAATCTCTTTTGGTCTAAATGCTCCAGCTACATAAAATAAAGCCTCACCTAAACTATGGTGAGGCTACTAATGACGCTAAGTCTTTTGTTTTATCAAGCTCTCTACTTTAAGAACAACCAGTCTTTAAGAACAACAAGTCTTTAAGAACAACAAGTCGGTGCACAACAGGAATCACCCAAATCTGCGATCAAATTATCAGTCTTACAAACCCCTGTTTCAGGCAAAACTAACTCAACATTTCTAGCAGCTTCCATATCCCCTACTAGCGCAGCTACTACAGAACGCACCTGCTCATAACCCGTCATCATCAAAAAGGTTGGCGCACGTCCATAGCTCTTGTTACCAACAATGTAAAAATTCTTTTCAGGCTGGCGTAATTCAGCTTCACCATGTGGAGG
>CALHRJ010000529.1 GCA_938038395.1 uncultured Deinococcales bacterium
CCTGCTAGCTCATGATTTCCGTCTAGCATAACACTTTCTTCTTTTTCTTCGACAAGCGTAAAGACCATAACCTGACCATTTTCACCTTGTGCTTGTAACTGCTGACCAAGAGTCATTGGCATACCTTCAGGTAATTCAGCTTTTGGCACTTCGATAATAAGATTAGGTTGCACTGGACCGTAGGCTTCTTCTGGAGGCATACGAACTGTTCTGCTTTCGCCAACTTCTAAACCTGTAACAGCGTCATCAAAACCTTTGATAACTTGTCCAGAACCCACTTGAAAGGCTAAAGGCTCACGACCTTCTGAAGAATCAAAAACACTGCCATCATCTAAACTACCTTTGTAATGTACTTTTACGTTATCACCCATTGCTGCTTGTGCCATAGTTCTTTCTCCTAATCACTTACGTGTTCGTTTATAAACCATTCTGTTTTAAACTAAAGTGATTGGTGTGTTTTAGCTTAGGCCAACCAAGATGAATAAATCAGTTCAGTTGAGATGCTAACACAAGCACTAGATTGGGTCACTAACTAATATCCTAAAAGTACCTATGGTCACAAAAATTGAGTAAGTATCTAGCAAATGCTTGACAAGATGAACTAATAGAGTGATTTGGTATTAAAAAATAGTTCAATGGAAGTGTGCCTTGGTACTGCATTTACTACTGAAAATCAAAAGGGTAAAATTTAAGAACGCCGTGCAGCTATTTCCTGTTACACTTAGTTCATGAAGATTAGTACGGTAGATAAACTTAAAGAAAACCTTTCAGAAATAGTAACTATTGAAGGCTGGCTCACTGGCATTCGCAGTAGCGGCAAAATAGCCTTTTTGCAACTCCGAGACGGTACTGGCTTTGTACAAGGTGTCGTTGTAAAAAACGAAGTTGATGAAGCAGTTTTTGAATCAGTCAAAAAGCTAACCTTAGAAAGTAGTGTCCGGGTAACTGGTGAAGTTCGTGAGGACACCCGTTCAAAACTTGGTGTTGAGCTAGGCGTAAGCACTTTAGAACTCATTCACAGCCCAATTGATGAGTATCCAATCACACCTAAAGAACATGGTGTTGACTTTTTATTTGAAAGACGCCACCTCTATATGCGTCACAAAAAGCCTTGGGCTATTTTGAGAATTCGTGATGAAGTTGAACGTGCTATGCATGATTTCTTTGCAGAACGTGGCTTCATACGCTTTGACGCACCGCTTTTTATGCCAACTGCAGTTGAGGGTACATCTAACCTATTCGAAATCAATCTCTTTGATGAGGATAGTGCCTACTTATCGCAATCTGGGCAGCTTTATGCTGAGGCTGGCGCAATGGCTTATGGCAAGGTTTATACCTTTGGACCTACCTTTAGGGCCGAGAAATCTAAAACAAGACGCCACTTGCTTGAATTCTGGATGATTGAGCCTGAAGTTGCTTACATGAACCATGAAGAAAACATGCAGTTACAAGAAGACTTTGTAAGTTATGTCTTTCAAAGGGTTCTGGATAATCGGCAAATCGAGTTGGACTTGCTCGAGCGGGACCAATCTAAACTACAATCTGTAGCAGATGGCAACTTTCCACGCCTGACCTATGACGAAGCACTTAAAAAACTAGCAGAACACGGCGAACCACTTGAATGGGGCGATGACTTAGGCGCACCACACGAAACACTCTTAGGTAGCCTTTATGATAAGCCAATCTTTATAGAAGCATGGCCAACCCAGACCAAAGCCTTTTATATGCAACCTTACGATGACGATCCAACGCGTGTGAAATGTGCTGACCTAATCGCACCTGAAGGCTATGGCGAAATTATAGGTGGTTCTGAGCGTATTCATGATTATGATTTACTCAAACAGCGCATCGAAGAACACAACTTACCAATCGAAGCTTTTGAATGGTACTTAGATTTACGCAAATACGGCAGTGTGCCACACTCTGGCTTTGGCATAGGTTTAGAGCGAACACTTGCATGGATTACGGGTGTTCACCACTTACGTGAAGTGATTCCTTTCCCACGTATGCTAACTAGAATGTATCCATAAGCTAGATGAAGTTTGCAACAAAAAACGCTGAGTCAAAATTGACTCAGCGTTTTAGTATGTAATGAACAGCATCGCAGCAAGCGTCGAGGAGTTCCTCATCCAGCAAGTTCATTATTAAACTTTGCTACATTTATCTATAAGAGTTGATAACTTCATTCTGATAGACATCACCAGATGCAAAATTGATATCTAAACTTGGTGCATAACCAATCATGATGCCACGTTCTGGATCATTTGGAATATAGGTGAGCAGCATCGCACCTTCTTCAAAACCGTATAGTTTGGCATAAAAGTTTACAGTGTTTGTTTCTGGGAACAAAACATACTTCCAAGTACTTGCTTCATATACATTATAATTTTCAACAATAACATCTGAGTTAACCAATTGAGTCCATGTATCAATGAATGCTAGGTGTCCACCTTCTGTACCATCATGATAGGTACAAATCCATTCCACATACTCATCTCCCCTTGCATTATCACTACATACAGTTGGGTACTCGTTAAACTGAGAAATCATATATTGAGAAAAGTTTAAGTGTAAACTTTGATCCATATCTTTTGCATGACTAAAGGAAAGTATGCCCGATATAGCCAATGCAAGCACGCCAAAAAACAAGGTAGTCTTCTTCATAATTACCTCCATTAAAAATAAGTTCATATCATTACGTCAGTGTTTTCCCGATGTCAAAATGTAACATGTTTCATTGCCGTCGTAAAGAAGTCAAATTGCTATGTAACTCAATAAGTTTAAGTCGAATTTTTATGAGTTTATTGCGCTTTTTACGGCCTTTCTGAGAAAGAAAGTTTAAGTAACGATGAGCAACAAAAATAATGTAATGTATTTCAAAAAATGGTCAAACCTCAGCTAACGTAATATGCAGTATCAGGTAAAGACACCGTATAAAAGCCCAAATTACTTAATCCTGATTCTAAATCTGCAGAAACTACTTAGCTTCGTACCAGTTTGGTCCAACCCCTACTTCTGTTAACAACGGTACTTTCATTTCATAAGCTTGTTGCATGGTTGTCTCTATTAAATCAGATACTACCGCCACCTCAGATTCAGGCGCTTCAATAATAAGTTCATCATGCACTTGGAGGAGCATTTTAGAATCAAAGTCTTGAAGTTTGGCGTCTAACTGAATCATAGCTAACTTCATAATATCTGCGGCTGTGCCTTGAATCGGCATGTTGTAAGCTGTGCGTTCTGCGTATTCTCGTAAGTTACGGTTTGCGTGTTTAATATCTGGAATTTGCCTGCGTCTACCAAGCAATGTTTCTACATAGCCTTTGTTTCTGGCCATTTCCAAGGTGCCATCAATATAGCCTTGGATTTTTGGGAAGCCTTCGAAATAACTTTTGATAAAACTATCAGCTTCTGCGTAAGGAATTTCTAGTTCTCGGCTCAACCTGTGCGCGCCCATGCCATACAACACACCAAAGTTTATCGTCTTAGCCACACGGCGCATATCTGCTTCAACTGCATCTAAATCAATGTCGTATATCTGTGCGGCAGTACGACTGTGAATGTCCTCACCATCGTTAAAGGCAGTAATCAAAGCAGCTTCATCAGCGACGTGTGCAAGTACCCGCAATTCGATTTGTGAGTAATCAGCAATCAACAACTGACAGCCCTCAGCAGCCACAAAGGCTTTACGAATTTGACGGCCTATGTCTGTGCGTACTGGAATATTTTGAATGTTTGGATTAAGGCTTGCTAGACG
>CALHRJ010000530.1 GCA_938038395.1 uncultured Deinococcales bacterium
TCCTCTCGTTTTGCAATGCCAAAAGGACAGGTACGATATTTGAAACTTATAACGTTATCATCCACAGAACGATTGGTTGGGGTTGTAGTATCTATTTCAGTAGTTTCTTGTGCTATTCCTAAAGGAGAAAAAGCTAAGACAGCAAGCAGAAACACAAAATAAGTAGCTTGGTTTAAATTAGTTAGAGCTATACGCATCATTACCCTTAAAGTCTCAGGTCCAGAACTTATTCCAAAAAGCTGATAAACAATTGCAGTCAAATTGCAGTCAAAAAGCAATAAAAAAATCCCACACTCAAATCCAGTCATACAAACTGGTAAGTGCTGGGACGCAAAAAGGCGTGATACCACCCAACTTCAAAAGTTCTTCGCAGAACTTCTCTCTGTAGCTACAAAACTCAAGTTATCAAGTTCTAAAGCTTGTTGCTATGTCGTGCAACACTCGGCTACGTCTACTAAAGCAATACCCGTAGTTGGTATTGTCTTGTTCGGGTAGCGGCTCAAGGAGGATAATATAATCAAGATTGCTGAGCTTTCACCATCCTCAACTCGCTCTTTTAAATCTCTAGAAACCTAGTAAGAGATTATATTGTGTTCCTATCACAGCCATCAATCACTATAACTATAGTGCAAAGATTAGAAATTAGCAAAAATTCACAAGATAGTCATTCAGGGCTTTACAAATCATCGAAAGACCCCTATACTAGACATTAGCAGCACACTTATAACCTAGTCAATAGTTCGACTGGAAGTTGTGCTAGATGTTTTAGGCAAGATTGCTGCAATTCCACAGAAAAAATAGAAACAGATACGATATATCTAGAGATTGACAGACGAATCACTTTTTCATAACTATTTTGATGGTTAATGTTTTATTAATTAGACCGTTAAGTATTTTTGATAAACTTTGAGAAACTACCTCTAAACACAGCTTCTACAGAAACTTAGGTCAGAATTGGTTTTGGCAAGTTACTAGTTAATAGTAACTGGTTGTATAAAACTATATTAGACTGAGTTGTAGAACTCAAACTATAGAATCAGAATATTATCTATTTACATGACTTGTACTTAAGAACACCTATCAGCTAATTCATTAGCCTGTTTGTAAAATACTTTTAATTATTGTTTAAGTGATTTGGTTTTTGCAAAGTGGTTAGTTGATAAAAGTATCTAAGAAGATGTAATTGACTAAATTAGGAAGCAGCGCCTGTTTAGTGATAAGTACTAAGAACAGAACTTTATCTTTACACTAGCAATAAACTTGGGGTCTATAATGCAATCAAATTATTTTATTAAAGTTTCAATCAATAATGTTTTTAAAACAATTGAAAATCGATATTCTAAAGTCGTATGTTTTAGAAATGATGTAAAGGATACACTATGAGCCGTAATGATGATGAGGCTAGTACAGCAGTATTAGATGCTGATACTACTGAAGTAGAAGAAACCAAACCAAAAGCGCGAAAGCGGACAACAGCAGACAAAGCAACAACGAAGACTGCTTCTAAAACAACAGCTACTAAGGCTAAAACAGCTACTAAGGCCAAGACAACAGCAAAAACTAAGAAAGCTAAAGAAGCTGAAGAGGCTAGTGCCGAAGAAACAATGACTCAAGCAGATGAGCCAGTTGCAGTAGCAAAACCGAAAACAACGAGAAAAAAAGCAACGACAAAAAAAGTAGAAGAAGATAGTGCTGAATTAAAAACTGTTGAAGCAACATCAGAAGATAGTGGAACACAAGCATCCATTGACTTTGATGATGCACCAACAGCAAGCGAAGCTGCGCCTGACAATTCAACTGATAGTGCGAATGACGACGCAGCAACTGATTCAAGTGGTAGTACTGATTCAGATGATGAGTCAACTGCTCAATCTTCGGATAACCGCAGAAATGGTAGCAATAATCGCAATAGGGACCGAGATAGAGATTCAGGCAATAGCCGTAATAAAAAACGTCGTCGTTCACGTGGTTCTCGCAAATCAAGCATGAGCTTTAAGGACCTTCAGGAAAAAATCTTGCCTGAAATTCAACTTTTAGCCAAAGAAGTTGGTCTAGAAGACTATCGTGAAATGAGCAAAGACGAGCTTGTGGTTGCTATTTTAGAGAAAAATGCTGAAGCAGAGAGTTTATCACTGGTTAGTGGTAATTTAGAAATTTCTAGCGATGGCTACGGTTTTTTACAAAAAGCGCTAAAGGGTGATACTACTCGTGCGGTCATTGTCTCTGCAGGCTTAATTAAGCAATTCAAACTCCGTTCTGGCGATACCATTATGGGTAAATGCCGTCATCCTAGAGAGAACGAGCGTTATGGCACACTAATTCGTGTTGAAGCAGTTAATAATGTTGAACCTCAAAAAGCTGCAAAACGCCCACGTTTCGATGACTTAGTTCCAACCTTCCCAGACGATCGCATCATGCTTGAGACAACTCAAAAAGATGTATCTGCTAGGGTGATTGACCTACTCGCACCTATCGGTCGTGGGCAACGTGGTTTGATTGTTGCACCGCCCAAAGCTGGTAAAACAACCTTGCTTAAAGCTGTTGCAAATGCAGTTGTGGCTAATGCGCCAGACATAAAAGTTTTTGTGCTACTCATTGATGAGCGTCCTGAAGAGGTTACAGATTTCCGTGAGTCTGTTGATGGTGTTGAAGTTATTGCGAGTACATTTGATGAGCCACCAACAAACCATATTCGTGTAGCTGAATTTGTACATGAACGTGCTAAGCGCATTGTAGAAGAAGGTGGAGATGTTATGATTCTACTTGATTCTATTACACGTCTTGCTCGAGCTAACAATTTAGTAACCCCACCAACTGGTAGAACACTCTCTGGTGGTCTTGATTCTAGTGCGTTGCATTGGCCTAAGCGTTTTTTAGGTGCTGCACGTAACATTCGTGGTGGCGGTTCTTTGAGCATCCTTGCTACGGCATTGATTGAAACTGGTTCACGCATGGATGACGTTATCTTTGAGGAATTTAAAGGTACAGGTAACATGGAACTTCACCTTTCACGCCGACTTGAAGAGCGTCGTATCTTCCCAGCGATTGATATTACTAAGTCCAGTACACGCCGTGAGGACTTGCTCCTTGGCGATGCAACCATGAAGAAAATGTGGTTGTTGCGTAAGGTTATTAGTGAGATGGATCCTGCGGAAGCTATGGAAATGCTACTTGCTCGTCTTGGTAGAACGAAGACAAATGAAGAGTTCCTTGCGACTTTAGGCAATCACGGATAATGATGTAGCTTTGATTTGAATTTTCGTGTTTTGAGTTAGTTTTTGAGGCTTTGATTATTCATCAGCTACATCTTGCGGTTTTTGCGCTGCGCTTAAAAACACGCTCGTTACTTAAGCTCAAATTGTAATAAACTGGGCTATGCCTAGTTCAGTAACACAAATGAAACAAGATAGTTTAGAGCTCGAGCGCCTGCTCGAGCTCTTTTTACATGATGCATTTGCCTTCCACTCAACCTTAGAAAATCGACCAGTAGCTTTGGATGCTGTGAATACATCACTGCCACCCATACAAGATTTACCGAAAACTGCTGAAGGTGCTGAGAAGGCCCTAAACTATTTTCGTGAACACTATGCAGAAAGCATGAGTGGCAGTGCTGGCTCACGCTATTTTGGTTTTGTTACAGGTGGCGTCACCCCAGCGTCACTCCTTGGTGATTGGCTTACCTCACTTTTTGACAACAATGCTTTTGGTGTGGACGATTCTATTGTTTACCGCATAGAGCTAGAAGCAATCAGTATGTTGCGCTCACTGTTTAATTTGAGCGATACCCACACAGGCAGCTTTGTAACTGGTGCAACTATGTCTAACTTTGTTGGTTTAGCTATTGCTAGACAATGGGTGGGTCAGGAATTAGGTGTTGATATTGCAGTTGATGGAATCGCTGCTTTAGGAACTATTCCAGTGTTAAGTGCAGCACCACATTCAAGTATTTACAAAGCTTTATCTATGCTTGGTATGGGGCGTAATTGCGTTCAGAAAATTGAAACTGTACAAGCCACAGAGACTATTGATGTAAATGCTTTGGAAGAAGTTTTAGTAGCGCTTGATGGAAAGCCGTGTATTGTTGTGGCAACTGCTGGCACTGTGAATGCTGTTGAATATGATGATTTAGCAGCTATTGCTGCTTTGAAAGAACACTTTAAGTTTTGGTTACATATCGATGCTGCTTTTGGTGCATTTGCAGCGTGTACTACTGAACATAAACATCTGGTTGCTGCCTTGGATGCTGGGGATTCTATTTGTATAGATGCACATAAATTTTTGAATGTTCCTTATGATGCTGCGATGCAATTTACAAAGCATCTCGAACTACAAGCCCAAGTATTTTCAAATGCTGCGGTCTATATCCATCAGGAAGTTTCACCAACAAGTTTTATAAATCTAACGCCTGAGAACTCACGACGTTGTAGAGCTTTAGCGAGTTGGTTTAGTTTGTTAGCATACGGGCAAGAAGGCTATCAACAAATGGTTGAACAGTGTTGTGCCAATGCTCAGTTATTAGCTGAAAAGATTGAAGCCTCTGAGCATTTCAAATTGTTAGCACCAGTACAACTAAATGGTATTTGCTTTACTTTTGAGAAGGAAACATCGTTAAATGATATTCGTGCTTATTTAACTAGGTTGCAAACAGATGGCCGTGTATTTCTTACGCCAACATCCTATTTAGGTACGCCAGCTATTCGTGTTTCTATAACGAATTGGCGAACCGAAGCAAAAGACATAGACATTGCTTGGGATGCGATGTTGGAGGTATTGGATAGCTAGATTATTTGCTTGATGAAAACAGTGGAAAAAGGCAAGTGGATGTCATTCTGAATATAGCGTAGCGGAATGAAGAATCTCCGAGGAAGCTATATTTACAAGTTATACTAAACTGAAAGATAAATGTCATAGTCATGTTGTCGCTTGTATCTTCAAAAGAACCGAAAGATGAGCAGTTTCCAACCTATGCTTATTTTTGGTATTATCACATTCTTGATTCATTTCGGTATTACACTTTGAGGAATATGCGTTGAGATTCTTCACGTTGTTTAGAATGACAGTTTTCTTGAATGATTTAGACAGTCAACTTACTCTTAGTAGTCTTGATGGATAGATGCCTATCTAATCAATAAGACAATATCTTCAACAACTTCAGCCATTTGTAACTGAATCGAATCACTCACATCACTACTGATGCGTGCAATGCTTTCAGGATTGCTTTTAAAAGAAGCTACAATTTTGCCTTCAAGTTCTTGACGGTTTTCAAGTAAACGTCTTTTTACTCCATTACCACTTGCCAGAGCCCGAGCCCATGTTGGAATCTCAGCAGTCTTAGCCCAGCGTTCCGCAGCTTTTCTACCAACAATGCTCAAGGCAGTACCAGCAACCAAACCAGCAATCCAACCGAGTGGTCCTTGGAT
>CALHRJ010000531.1 GCA_938038395.1 uncultured Deinococcales bacterium
TATCTTAAGAAGCTACGAAGCAAGTCAAATAATTACGACCTTACTTTTGTAGCGAGAGGAAATTATATGACGCTATATATCCGTATTGCATTTACAGTATTAATCTTGTTTTTTATAGCAAATACCACGGCACAAGAAGAAATCTTCCAAGAAAATATCATTGCCAACCCTAGCTTTGAATTTGGTTGGATAGATTGGGTAGATGTAGACCCAAATGGCGGTGCCACGTCAATATCTGGCTTTGGTCAAACAGATGAAAAGTCTGCTAAAATCGTTGGTGATTCAGGCCACTTTGAGCAAGAGATTGAAATTTTCGCAGATAGTGATTATGTTCTTCGTGCTGTTGTTCGTGGTCCTGGCATAGTTACAGTTAATGTTGATGGTACAGAACTCACAGCTTCTTCAGAAGGAGACGGAGATAACTGGATACCTGTCGAAATCGCATTCTCTGCTGGGTCAGCAACAACTGCAATTATCGGTGGGCGCTACTTTAAAGATGAAGATGCTCGATTTGACGATTACGAGCTTTATGGACTTTCAGGCCCCGCACTTGAGTATGTATACGTTCCAGAAGTAGAACCAGAAAGAATCTTCACCACATTACCAAATGCCTGCGAAGCAATGAGTCAATTACGCATAGTGTCAGCCATTGACGATGGTACTAACGATGGACACACACCCGAAATGGCTATTGACGGTAACTTCATACCTGAATCCCGCTGGTCTTCAGAACTTGAAGGCAAAGAACTTATTCTCGATTTAGGCGAGCCACAAATTTTGAAAGAAGTTGGCTTAGCCTTTTATAAGGGCAATGAGCGTACATCTACATTTGCTATAGAAAGCTCAGTAGGTGGTGGCAGATATAATGACGTAAGGGGTGACACGCTTGAATCAAGTGGTGAGTCAACAGCTATCGAGCGTTTTGACTTTAACGACCGTAAAGCACGCTTCATAAAAATAATTGGCTTTGGCAATTCGTCAAATGATTGGAACTCTTTTATAGAGGTACAAGCTTTTGGTTGTGGCTCTGGACAAATTGCCTCGACTGGTGATGGTTCAGATGTAGCTCTACTCGCAAATGTTAGCTCTTATGGTTTCAAAACCAATGTAGCGCCAGCAGAAAACTTTGATTTAACAAAGTGGAAGATTACGCTTCCTATAGATGAAGACAAAGATGGCCGTGCAGATGAAATTTCAGAATCACTAATGGCTGATGGTTGGACAGATGACAGATTTTTCTACACTGACCCCGTAACAGGTGGCATGGTCTTTCGGGTTGCAGGAACAGGCGCAACCACTCAAAACTCGAGCTTCTCCCGAACAGAACTACGTGAAATGCTACGTGCTGGTGATGAAAGTATAGCAACCCGAAATGATGGTGGCTTGCCTTCAAAAAATAATTGGGTATTTTCTGCAGCACCTGCTGAATCACAAGCTGCCGCTGGTGGTGTTGATGGTATTATGCGTGCAACGCTTGCAGTCAATCAGGTAACACGCATGGGTGACGGTAGCCGAATTGGTCGTGTCATCATCGGTCAGATTCATGCACAAGATGGTGAGCCCATTCGTCTTTACTACCGCAAGCTACCAACAAATAAATATGGTTCTGTTTACTACATCCATGAACGTGAAGGTATGTCTGATATCCATGTACCCCTTATTGGTGACCGCAGTGACTTTGCGGAAAATCCAGAAGACGGCATTGCACTAGACGAAATCTTTAGTTACGAAATTGCAACCACAGGCGAAGACATAGACGGTGTTATTCACCCAATGCTACACGTAAAAATCATTCGTGATGATGGCACAGAAGTAGTTGCCCCACCTTTGGATATGTTTGAAAGCAACTATGCTACTGCTAATGAATTTATGTACTTCAAGGCAGGGGCATATTCGCAAAACATTTCACCTTGGCCAGAGCGTGACTTTGACCAAGTGACTTTTTTTGATTTAGAAGTAGAACACTAAAGGCTATTCTTACTAGAGTTTTCGATAAGATGGACAAACTATTCATGTTTGTTCATCTTAGATTCGTAGTGAGTATAGCTTCCAAATGATTTGGACTTTGATATGATTGAATACAGAAAAGCATCTCAGCACGACGTCGACCAATTGGTTAACTGTAGAGTAAAACAACTAATCGATGAGGGCTATCAACAGACTAATCCTATAAACGAAGACTTAAATAAGTACTTCTCAGAAAGCCTTGCAAATAGTTCTTTAATTTGTTGGCTTGGGACTTACGAAGCGTCAGTCGTGGCTACTGGTGGTATTTGTTTTTATCAACTGCCGCCTTCGTTTTCTAACCCTACAGGCAGAGTTGCATACATCACGAATATGTATACAGACAAAGCATTTCGAAAACAGGGAATTGCCTCATACATCTTTAACCTGCTACTTGAAGAGGCCAAAAACTTAAATTACACCTCTGTTCGTCTTCACGCTTCAGACCATGGTAAAAGCATCTATACTAAAGCTGGTTTTTTTACAACAGATGGGTATATGGCAAAAAAGTTATGATACATGGCAGATAATAAAAAATATAACCTAGATACTAGTCCAATAAGTCAGCTAATCATCCAGATGACAACACCTGTCATGCTTGCAGGCTTACTAACTACAACCTATGGTTTTGTAGATATGATTTTTGCGTCTCGTCTTGGTGGTGTACAAGTTGCGTCCATTGCATTTGTATCTCCCTTATTTATGATGCTTAGGTCCATAGTTAGAGGCATCTCAAAAGGGGGAGTTAGTGTTATAGCTAAGCTGCTTGGGCAAAAAGATTACGCACAATCCTCAGCTTACGCAACACAACTGAGACTCATGATTATTGCTTTTGCAGTATTCTTTTCAATCGCAGGAGTCTTATTTTCCCATTCGATTCTAACAGCTTTACAAATTTCTGGTCCACTTTTTGACCAGTCTTTAATTTACACACGCATCATGTTCTTTTCATTGCCAGCTTCGGCAATTGTTGCGCTTTACCTCACACTATTTTTATCGCAAGGAAAAATGAAAATCGCCTCTCAAATCTCATTCTTGGGGTTGGGATGTAATATTGTTCTTAATAGTATTAGCGTCTTTGTACTTCACTTAGGCATAGAAGGCTTAGCCTATGCAACACTCATAACACAGTATATACAAGCTATTGTTATCGTATTTCTTTTCCACCGAGAACTACACGATTTTAATATTTCTTGGCAACGCAGCACAGACTTTGCTGTTGGTGCTATTCGCTGGCATCTATTGAAAGTTGGCGCTCCATTATCTTTTTCATTAGCTAGCACAAGTATTGGCATCTTAGTTATCAACGTCATCATCGCACCTATGGGCTACGAAGTGGTTGCTGCTTTTGCTATTGGTAATCGCATCCATTCGCTCATGTTTATGCCGACGAAGCAAATGGGGCAAGGTTTGGTGCCACTCATTGCACATAACTGGGGAGCAAATTCGTTGGCTCGAGTGCGCCGAACGATTAAACTAGGTCTTTGGTATTCATTAGCACTAGGC
>CALHRJ010000532.1 GCA_938038395.1 uncultured Deinococcales bacterium
GTTTTTCATGAAAGCACTTAGGTTTGAGCCTTGTTTCTTTAAGTTACCTTCAAGGTCTTTGAGTAAGTGCTGTTTTTGTTGAATAACAAAGCTATCTGGTAATTCTACTTCACTACCTTCAACGAGTTTTTCAACAAATTCATCAAGCTGAGCATCAAAGCTCTTACGGTCTAGCTCGTTTTGTAAGTTAGCACGAATGTTCTTTTCAACTTCAGCCCAAGTTTTAAGACCTAGCGACTCAGCAAATTCATCAGTAAGTTCAGGAAGTTCCTTTTCCTTGATATCTTTGATGACTAGCTTGAATGGCTTCATACCATCGTCTTCGTCAGCGTTATTGTTGTCTGTGTTATCGTCGTCAGTTGCTGCTAGTTCAGCACTATCTGTGTCGCTACTAGCATCGTCATCAGTAGCTGCTTCTGCCTCATTCGCACTCATAGCATCAGCTTCAGCCGCAGCATCCAGTGCAGCATTATCTTCTTCTAACTCGTCTGCATCAAATTCGGAATCCTCAGTCAAGGTTTGAGCAAGGTCAATCTCAACGATATCACCGATATTTTTACCTAGCATTTGGTCACGCATTTTTTCGCCCGCTTGACCAAGATCCATAGGGAAGATGTTGTCGTCACTATCTTCAAACGCAACCATTAGAACATCATTCTCGCCTGATGGACGGTCTACAGGGATTTGTGTAGCGTGTTCGTTGCGTAAACCTAAAACAGACTCTTCAAAAGCTTCTTCACTTAGCAGTTCGCGTTCGGTGTCTATGATGATTTCGCTAGTAGCTTCAAGTTTAGTTTCTGGGTAGAGTTCTACATCTAGTGTAAAACTATAGTCTTCGTTGCTAGAAGGGTTCTCTGCATCTAAGTTGCTGATGTGAACAGCGTTGAGCTCGAGCTCCTTCAGTGCTCTTGGATAATAATAATCCACGAGTGCTTCACGAACTTCTTGCTGTAGCGCTTCTTCGCCACCGATACGCTTAAGAACCATACCTTTCGGTGCTTTGCCTGGTCTGAAACCTGGGACATTGACCTGTCTGATGATTTGAGACATCTTCTGGTCAAATGTTTTAGATACTTCTTTCGCTTCAACTGTTACTGAAAATTTCGCACGTACGCCTTCTTGTTCGATAAGCTGTGCTGACATGGCTTCAGACATAATTTTTCTCCTGAATAGCACCCTTAAGTGCTAGTTAGGTTGTGAGACTTACCCAAAATGAATTAACTAAAGTGCTTAATTCGATAGGAAGTACAACAACCTTCGTTTCTCTTGACTGTATTATGCATCTTTTAGGACAGTAACACACATAAAAAAAGTCCTCTTTTACAAGAGGACTTCTAATTTCATACCTATTAAGTATTTGGTGCGAGAAAAGGGACTTGAACCCTCACATCCTAAGATACTAGATCCTAAATCTAGCGCGTCTACCAATTCCGCCATTCTCGCAAGTTGGTGCTTTACTTAAACCGCTTGCTAACTTCACCATTGTTACACAAAAAGTTATGGGGTGAATAGTGGGATTTGAACCCACGACCCCCGGAACCACAATCCGGTGCTCTAACCTACTGAGCTATACCCACCACAGGGTCACACCTGTAAACAGGCGAAACATATTTTAGTCATGGTATTCAAAGAAAGTCAATAGTCAAAAATGGAATTTAGGATAAGTGTAGAAATACTGAAGGTTTTTGGTGAATTAGATTCGGTGAACTAAACTCGGTGAACTAAACTCAAAGTATATGACTGAAGTGTTCAAGGTCTTTAAACCTTAAAGTAGACGATTAAGGCTTTTTCTATAGGTGAGATAATCGCTAATTGGCGTTTTAAAGCTCATAACCAAAAGAAAGCTAAACCAAAATATAAGTATGGGGATTTTGACTTCTAGGTTTTGAAACAAACCATTTGGGTTGAGTAGGGCACAGATTTCGTTATAACAAGAGCTGCTGATATCTTGCCATAGTGGCCAGAGGAAAGCATTTAAGCTAGTTAGACTTATTAGGCTTATAAGTGTCAGTTTGAAGATGAGGGAGGCTCGAGCCTCAAAAACTGACCATGCTATAACTCCGTAGGTAATTATTGCAATCACACTATTGGTAAAGCTAAAACTGCCATCGATAACTTGGTAATTAAATGTGACCCAGAGTCCAAGAAGAGCATTCACTGTTAACAATGCCATTAACAAATACTTACCCAACTTAATACGCTGCGCTAGTTCAGCATAGGATTCTTGTGCTGTTCTAAGTTTTCCTTCATTACGCACACTATTGCGAGATTTAAATGCAAAGATATAAATCTTACAGAGATGTAGAAAACAGTGTTTTTTCTTGGATTTTTCGAGTTCGTATTCTATTACAGCACCTAGTTCTTCCAACCAAATTAGTTCAGATTGGCCAGAAGACATAGAATAATTGTGACTAAACATGTTGTTGCAGTGTTTAGATATCCAAAACCATACAAAGTTATAAATTTGTAGATAAATGCGCTTCATTAAAATCAATCCCTTACTATTGGTTTTAACTTTTGATCACTTATTTAAACCGACTTCACCTCTGACGGAAATTTTAGAGTTTTGACCGTCAATAAACCGTCAATTCTAAAGCATTATTGCTTTCAATATTAATGATTACTCCGAAATTTTTTACCTTAATGAAGAATCATGCCATGAATTAACAAATCTGTGGTCATAAAGTGTTCTTAATTGGCGAAAGCCTTTTTAATATAGTAAAGTTTGATGTAGCTGTGAATGCCCCCATCAAAAAAATGATATCTAGTTGTAGGTTTTACCTATCTAGAAATCAATTTAGATCGACATAGTAATTTACTATTGTTTATTACTTGTGAGGGAACTTGATATCTAAAATCGCCTCCAAGGAGAGGGGAATTAGACTGGTAGAAATTATAGCTGAATTTCTAAGTACCTAAGTACATATGCAAAATTGAGTTATATTAATTGACTAGACGCTAATTCTCTATAGGACGTCATATCTTCCACTTTTTAAATATCAGAATAGTTAAACCTACGGCCATTACAAAAAAGATCTCTGCAGTCAGAAAACATAGATAGTTACAGTAAATAGATAGTTACAGTAAAAGGCATAGCAACACTTGTTTGAGGTTCAATCATCTATCAGTATTGTGGACATTATTATTACAAATGCCATTATTTATGCCTTGGTACTTAGGCAAAATTAAGATGCATGATTTGAAGTTTTATTAAACTGCTATAGGACAGCATATCTAGTAAATAACAGCATAGGGAATGCTTGACTCTAGTTTTACTGTAGGACTTTGAAGCCTTACCTTATAGAAATTTAGCTGATATACACATGTCAGCTTAATACAGATTTGATCAGTCGTTGTACTTAGTTGGATATAAAGTTATTAAACCTAAACTGTAATTCTTCATCTGCTAAACGTTCATCGTAATCAATAAATACACTGGTTGGGAAGCCAAACTCTTGGTCATATACGACGCGAACTTCCGCAGCCTTCGCATCAAAAGCTTCTTGAATCAGAGAAAAAGCTTTGTTGATTGTATAAAAGTGGACGTAATTGCTTTGGTTAACGGCTGCACCGCTTAAGTAAATTGCATCACTCAGATTATGATTTTCAACACTAAGTTTCACGGGTTGCGTTAAATTTGGTAGGCAAAAACAGATTCTTTGAAAGTCAATGACATAGCTATTTATAGCTGTTTGTTGCCACAATGCCAGATTTTGTTTGTAGTTCTCAAAAGCAATTGTATCAATCGGTGTTGATGGGTTTACAGGTGAAGGAATCTGAACTTCAAAGCTTACGAATGTAGTTGATCGTTTACCCAATTCATCGATAGCTTCCGCGCCAAAAATATAGGTCCCATTTTCAGAAGCATTCCAATTAAAGTGCCAGCGCTCAGGTAACGAAGGGTCTTGGAATTGACCCTGAGAAGTCGATCGGCTAGCGTTGCCAATTACTTGGCCGTTTTCATATACTTTTATATTTTTAAGGTTTTTTTCTGCATCTTCAGCTTCAATGCTAATTCTTAAAGAAGATGCTAGGAAAACTTCTGAATCTTGTGGGCTGACAATTCTTACGCTTGGTGCTGTATTTGGTTGTTTCGATTGTAGAATACAAGAACTAAGTAAAAAAATTAGACAGACTGACGTGAATAAAGCCAATACACGGATTACACCTTTAATTTTTTTGTTGTCAGAAGAAGTATCAAGACATGATTGTGACTTTTTACCAGTAGTTGCCATAGAGCTAGATTGCATAGTTATTTTCATCTCCCAACCCTCTTAGTACTCTGTAACATAAATAAATTTGTATTTTTCTAATCGACTAAACCTCAGATGCTTGGCATTCAGAGTTTATAAAGCACAATCTATAGTGGAGAATGTTAAAGAACTTAGGTTACACGGTACTTAGTATTTATTAAAACCTCTAAGTTGA
Organism: uncultured Deinococcales bacterium; assembly: GCA_938038395.1. Lineage (GTDB taxonomy): Bacteria > Deinococcota > Deinococci > Deinococcales > Trueperaceae > CALGZD01. The sequence continues at coordinate 4,429 of CALHRJ010000532.1, forward strand.
GACTTTATAGGTGTTAACGCGATTACCAGTGCTATAGCTTTAACCAGTGCTACAGCTTTAAATAGAAAAATACAAAGTGATATAACTGCTGCGTTAATCAATATTAGTTTATCGTTAATTAGAATTCAGATGTGTTCATACTTACTTAATAGCTTACCCATCTTCTAGGCTAGCTTGAGTTATTTGATGAAAGGACTCATTTGCGTTTGAAACTTAGGTTTTGAGTTAAGTACGTGTGCAAAATTAAGTTACATTATTTGAAGTCGCTACTAAGCTGCTACAGGAATACATATCTAGCAAATTGTAACGCAGGAAATGGTTAAACATAATTTTGCCTTGGTACTTAGATATACTTTGAAATTTGACTATGCTTGCATTATCAATCCATTAAGCCCTACTTATACTTTTGGTACAAAACTAAGTTCGTCTTCATAGTGAGCGTGTTAAACTAGGGAGTTTTTGCCATTAGAACCATATGAATGGTTTTGGGTATGTCTAACTGAAGAACTTCAATGATATTTGGATTACATGTACTATTGGGAGGCTCGAGCCTAGCTCACTATCCGCCTTGCTCAGATGTAACATAGATAGCATATCATCGAACTTGAGTGTATTAGACTAAACTTATATATAATCGCGACTTAAAAGTTTGCTTAAAAAGAAGGGTTACACATGTTAGGAGCACTCACTAAATTTTTTGACACCAACGATCGAGACGTAAAGCGTCTTGAAAAAAAGGTTGTTAAAGCAGTTAGTAATTTAGAAGAACAAATGGAGCAGGTAGAAGACCTCACTGTGGCCTATGCTGACTTGCGAAGAAGACATTTAGAAGAAGACGAAAGTTTAGATGACTTGATGCCAGAAGCCTTTGCGCTTGCTAGAGAGTCTATGAAGCGCAATATGGGTATGCGACACTTCGATGTTCAGGTTATCGGTGGTGCAGCCCTTCACCAAGGCAAGATTGCCGAGATGAAAACAGGTGAAGGTAAGACTTTTGTAGCTACATTGGCACTTGTACTAAATGCAATTCCGGGTAAGGGTTGTCACTTGGTTACAACCAACGATTATCTTGCCGAGACAGGTGCAGAATGGATGGCACCTATTTTCCGTGGTCTTGGTTTGACGATTTCTGTAATTACTAATACCAGCACACCTGAAGAGCGACGTGCTGCCTACCTGAGTGACATCACTTATATGACCAATAGTGAGCTAGGTTTCGATTATCTTCGTGACAACATGGCTTTTAGACCAGAAGGTCTTGTGCTTCGTGCAGATCACCCACTTCACTTTTGTATCATTGATGAGGTTGATTCAATCCTTATCGATGAGGCACGAACACCACTGATTATTTCTGGACCTGCTGAAGTTGCTTCGGACATGTACTTCAAAATGGCGAAGCTTGTTAAGCAGCTCGAGCGTGGGGAAACAAACGAAGATGAAAAGATTCCTCCAACAGGCGACTATACCTCAGACGAAAAAACCAAAGACATCCACTTAACTGAACAAGGCATTGCTAAAGCTGAGAAGATTTTGGGCATTGAAGATATGTTCAGTCCAGAAAATATGGAAAACGGCCACATGCTACGTCAAGCATTGCGTGCTGTAGAGCATTATCATAAGGACCAAAGCTATGTTCT
>CALHRJ010000533.1 GCA_938038395.1 uncultured Deinococcales bacterium
TGTACTGATGGTATTTGTACTTTTAAATGGATTCATTGGACTAACTGCTGCGTCGCCAAGTGATCCTATCCACTGCATATATTTTGCTTGATGTGCTTTGCCTACTTCTGGGTCAGATGGTGGATTTGTTCCCATACCACCAAGATAAGTAATTACGTATTGAGCCATGATTTGTCTCCAAGGTTTATAATTTATTCCCACACAAACAATAGTAAAAAATATTCTTGTTTGGGAATAAGTACCGTGTAATATAAGTTCTTTAACATTCTCTAATTTAGCTTGTGCTGTATAAACTCTGAATGCCAAGCATCTGATATTTAAGCAATTAGAAAAATATCAATTTATGTTACAGAGTAATAAGTAGCATTACAGATTTCGAATGCTTTGATAAAACATCATCTATCTGAGCTATACTTTAATTATATTCCTTTATCGGAATATGTCAAGTGCTATGAATTTTTATAATAGCTAATTCTGAAAGATATGTTTACAACAGTTAGAACTAAGAATAGATTAAAGCAAGCTTGTCAAGCAGTCCATAGCTGTTTTCGGTAACGCCATTCTAACAAGCCCAACCCACCCACAAAAACGGCTTCGAACAGGAGTACTGCGTAAGCAAAGACACTTGCGGTATCTCGAAATATTATGACTAGCAATACACAAAAAACACCCCAAGCCATATTGGCAATAGCCAATCCCCGGATTAGGTTTTTTGGGCGTTTTGAGCGCAGCGCAAGTGAAAGTGAATAGCATCCATAAAGTAGATTAGCGATACCCATTGCCAGCACTAAGGCAGAAGATAAGTTATACATTTGACTTAACCAGCCGTGTAATAGCAACACACCTATACCAACAGTTAATCCAGCAATACAATCGACCCATAATAGATTTTTCATAGTTACAGCCTCCATGCACCTATCTCAAAAACAAGTTTAAAAACTATACCTTCGTTTTACTATCCAAAAGGATAGTATGTGCAAATACTATCCAACTGTATAGTATTTGTCAAATGATATTTAGTCGTTTGAAATTAGTATGTGATTGCCAACATTGTAGACATAACGATTCTTTATCGAAACAATACAGCTTTTAACTCAGTCAGACAAACAAAAGATATGAAGTAATATCCTCGATGGTACTAAATACTATGTAACATAAATTCTTTTACATCCTCCAAGTTACTTTGTACTTCACAAACTCTGAATGCCAAGCATCTGACGTTTAAGCTATTAGGAAACTATCAGTTTATTTATGCTACAGAATACTAAACTATTGAATTTTTAACTGTTCTATCTATTTTTGCAATTCTTGTATATCTAATTACTATGTCCCTGCATCCACGCCAGTGCAACAGACACAAGCGACGCAACACCAACAGCCAAGGCTGATTCATCCATACGAAATGTAGGTGTATGTACATGATATGGGCGACCCCAATCAGCACCTTGCACGCCAAGCACTAAATAACATCCTGGGACTTTTTGCAGCATATAACTAAAATCCTCACCAGCCATGATAGCTTCAGCTTCAAAAACATTCTCGTTGCCAAGGACATTTCGTAATCCAGTAAAAGCAATATTGGTCGCGACTTCATCATTGACAGTTGGTGGATAGCCTTCAGTAATTTTCAGGTCAACCGTACCACCAAGTGCCTCAACTACTTTGCTAGCTCGGCGCAATTCGTTTTGAAGTAGTGTGCGAACTTGAGGCTTATAGCTTCGCATCGTCCCCGTAATTGTGACCGATTCAGGAATAACATTCGGGGCAGTCCCTCCATGAATAGTCGTTAAAGAAACAACCCCAGCTTCTGTAGGGTCAAGGCGACGACTTACAATGTTTTGTACAGCAAGCAAAAAGTGTGCTGCTAACACAAGTGGGTCATTCGCAGCATGTGGCTGTGCCCCATGACCTCCTGTGCCGTGAATCGTGACTTCCACAGTATCTCCAGCAGCGAGCATAGCGCCTGCACAAGTGCCAACTTTTCCAACAATACTGGTTGGATCAACATGTAGACCAAAAACGGCGTCAAGCCCGTCAACAACACCTTCATTGACCATGCGCTCACCACCAGACAAATTTTCATCATCACGGTTTTCTTCGCTTGGTTGAAAAAGTAAGCGTATTGAGCCTGGCAAGCGACCTTCATCAGCTAAGCCTTTAAGAACGGTGGCTGCGCCCATAAGGATTGTCGTGTGAGCATCATGACCACAGGCATGCATAAGTCCAGCAATTTCACTATCAAACTCAAAGCCATTTTCTTCAGTGATGGGTAGTGCATCCATATCTGCACGTAATCCAACTACTTTGTTGTTACTGCCTGAGATGTGACCTACAACACCTGTTTTTGCAACGCCTGTATCTGCTTGTATGCCTAAATCTTGTAGCACTGACGTTACTAAGGCAGCAGTTTTAGTTTCTGTATAGCTTAGCTCAGGCTGCTTGTGGATGGTACGTCGCCATGTAACTAACTGTTCTTGTATAGCAGTGGCTCGAGCCATAATTTCTTGGCTTGTGACAGGGTTTTGAATTGTCATGATGTGCTCCTAGTACATTAGCGTACATCTATACTAAGCCTACTTCAAGACTTTGTTCATATATTTATTGATACACTGGTTTTGATGCAAGGAATAGCAGCGCACACAAACAAAATAGTTCTGCTTCTAGGTGTTCTAGCCTTAGTGATTGTTTTAGGTGCTTATGCACAAAGATCAAACATAGATTCTAAAACAACAGTTAGTACTTTAGATTCAGAAAGCTACACTTGGAATCTACCAGAACATTTTCCTCTGCCAATTGTACCTGAGAACAATCCAATGAC
>CALHRJ010000534.1 GCA_938038395.1 uncultured Deinococcales bacterium
TTCCATTTATAGAAGTCAGCATAGTATTTGTATAAATGGAGCGAGGTATCTATCTGCTCAGTAATATCTACATGAACTATAGGATAATTAGATGTACCAGTAGATTTGTATTGATATAGTTTGATGGCTTCTCGGTGCGGTTCTAAAGCTTCACTCAAACCTTCGTTGATAATTTTAGGAATCCGAGCGAGTGTAATTGCATCAAAAGTAATTTTTGCAACCATTCTGTGGTCAGGGTGAGGGTGGTCATCACTCCAAGTTATGAGCGCATCTGGTTTGAATTCTGTATAAAGCCTTGCGAGTGCTAAAGCTTCATCTCTACCACCTGTCATACGTGAATCGCCCATATCAAAAAAACGATACTCGGCACCAACTGTATCTGCAACATATTTGCCATGTTCATGCCTGATACGTCTTACTTCTTCATCGCTATGATCTACAAATTGACTAGCAAGTTCGCCGTGTGTGGTCCAGACAAACATGACATTATCGCCACGTTCAGCATGCTTCTTGAGAGTGCCAATACAGCCAAGTTCATCGTCGGGATGTGCAAAAATCGCCATGATATTCATGAGCGTAGTCTAACGCATCTGCATTCTTCGGAACGTATTGAAATTTGCAATGTGTTTTTTGGGTTGGGGTGCAATTACAGATTGGTGTATAAAGAACACCTCTAATTTAGTTAAGAAACATATCGTAGAGGTGTACTTTGGCAGTTTTTTGCACTTCGCTTAAAAACATACTTATTCCTGATAGCAGGTTCGTCCCGCTGTAGGTTGAAGGAATATCTAAACCAAAAACTAGATTTTTTCATTTAAAAGGGACGCACCACCTGATAACTGCCATTTGATAGATGTAACCTTGGGTTTACATCTATATGTAATACTCAAAAATTTTGTGTGGCTTAATGTGTTTTAGAACTTACCCTTTGCTTGCTTTATGACACTTAGAGCGTTAAACTCAAGCATGCATCCATATGACAATATAACGCTTGAAAGTCTGCAGAACCGTGTGAATGTTAAGTGGTCAAAGTATGGCAAAGATGTTTTGCCGCTTTGGGTCGCTGACATGGACTTTCCAACCTCAGATGTGATTATTGAATCGCTTGTAAAATGTGCTCAAGACAATAACTTAGTTTACCAAAACTTTGAAGGTATTGATGGTCTTCGTGAGGCGATTATTACTAGGCAATCAGAGAAGTTTGGCTGGGGGCTCGAGCCTGACGATTTATGGCTGGTCCATGGCATCATTCCTGGTATGTTCTTAGCCAATATGGTTTGCGCCTCTGCTGGCGATGAAACCATCATGCAAACCCCCATCTATCCACCGTTTATGATGGCAACTGAGAAAACAAATCGCACAATTATCCAAAATCCACTTACTTTTCAAAATAACCGTTGGGAAATAGATTTTGACAAACTTGAAGAACAAACAACACCATCAACTCGTCTATTCATGTTTTGTAACCCACACAATCCAACAGGGCGTGTTTATACCCGTGAGGAACTAGAAATGTTAGCTGATTATGTTTTGCGCCACCGCCTCTGGGTACTAAGCGATGAACTCCATAGCGATATTACCTTTGAAGGACAGCAGCATATTCCATTTGCTTCTATCAGTGAGGAAATTGCGCAACGCACCATTACGCTATTTGGACCAACTAAGACTTTTAACATGGCGGGTCTCAAAATAGGTATTTTAGCTACTCAAAATCCAACCTTGATGCAGCGTTTAAAAGATGTTGGTTATGGCATGCTCATGACACCAAATACCTTTGCGCAAAATGCAACCCTGACAGCCTTTACGGACCCACGCTGTGCTGAGTGGTTAACAGATACGATTAAGTATATTGATAAAAACCGTCAGCTTGTTGCTAACTTTTTAGCCTCAGAATTGCCACAAGTTAAGCATGTTATGCCAGAAGCAACCTACTTATCTTGGATGGATTTCAGTAGCTTAGGCTTAGATGACGAAAAACTCGAAGATGTTTTTGTCAATGAATGTAAAGTTGGTCTGAATATGGGGGCGCCTTATGGTGATGGTGGTTCAGGTTTTGCACGTATAAATTTTGCGACGAGTACAGAGATTGTTCAAGAAGGTTTAGACCGTTTGAAAAAAGGGTTGACACCTTACTTGTAATACCGAAATGAATCAAGAATGTCGTAATGCCAAAAATAAGCATAGGTTGGAAAGTGCTCATCTTTCGGTTCTTTTGAAGATACAAGCGACAACATGACTATGACATTTATCTTTCAGTTTAGTATAAGCTGTTTATTCAAGCTAGCTGGTTATTCAAGCTTGTCATTGAAATAATCGAAATTGAACTAAATTATGTCTTATGATTTTTTCCCAAAATCGCTAGCAACGTGCCGTACCTGCCCTCGTTTGGCAGATTGGCGTGAAGAAGTTGCAGTTAAAAAGCGCAGAGCGTACCAAGACCTTGAGTATTGGGGCAAACCTGTTCCAGGTTTTGGTGATCCCAATGCTCGTATCTTGTTGCTTGGTTTAGCGCCAGGCGCACATGGGTCAAACCGTACAGGGCGCATGTTTACTGGTGATGCAAGTGGTGATTTCCTTTTTCCTGCGCTTCATCGTGCAGGCTTAGCAAATCAACCTGTTGCAACCGATCGCGACGATGGTATGGAACTGAACGATATGTTCATTACTGCTGCTGCACGCTGTGTACCACCAGGTAATAAGCCCTTAAGAGAAGAAGTGCTTAATTGTCAGCCGTGGCTAGGCTACGATTTTGCAGGTTTACCTAAACTCAAAGTGATTTTGGCGCTGGGTAGCATCGCCCACGATAGCTATTTGGAATATCTTAAAAAAGACATGAAAGTCATTAAAGCAAAGTATAAATTCTCCCATGGGGCACACCATAGCTTTGATAGTCTAAACGTAATTCCTATGTTAGATACATACCATGTAAGCTTTCAAAATACCAATACTGGGCGTTTGACACAGGAAATGTTTGATAAAGTGTTAGAACAAGCTAAAGCAATTGCAAATTCCTAATGTTAAAAATAATCTGCTAATTTTTTAACAACCCTAACTTCCCTACAACCTCAACTAAAATGGAATACTGCATGTTTTAATAAATTAGTTAGCACCTTTAACTAGTTGCTAGAAACCAGCCCAAGCTAAATAATCCTCAAGTTACTTACTAAACTAAGTATAGTTTACCTAATTCAAAGGAAAATCATCTCACTACCATGAAGCTGCCTAGCAAAAAACAGATTGTTATAGGCACCTTACTGTCTCTGCTTTGTGTTGCAGGTTTGGCTTGGGGTCAGTTGTTTTCTAGGGATTTTTCTGGTGAGCTAAAAGAAAGCCCCTTAGGGCAAACGCTGTTTGAGGTTTTTGCGAGTATCTCAGAGTCGTATGTTGATATCGTGAATGAAGAAAGGGTGCTCGAGCAAGCCATCATAGGCATGGTTGATTCACTTGAGGATCCCTTTAGCCACTACGCAAGTGCAGATCTTGCGCTAAAAGAACATCAGGACTTAGCAGGTTCATATGGTGGTGTTGGTGTTGTACTGATAGGTCGCGACCCAAGCAACGAGAGTGTGGCAGAAATTGTACAGGTATATAAAGATAGTCCAGCTGCCAAAGCAGGTTTATTACGTGGCGATATTATTTATCAAATAGATGATGAAGATGTTTTAAATCTCGATGCTGATAGCATTGCGATTAAACTTCGAGGTGATTCTGGTACACCTATTTCTTTAGCGGTTCGTCGTCATGGTCAATCACAATTGCTTAAGATTTCACTTGTACGTCAGCCTATTAGTGTTCTTAGTATCGAAACTAAAATGATAGATGCCTCTATAGGCTACATTCGTATTTATAATTTTTATAACTATAACGTTTACGAGCAATTTAAAGAAGCCCTTGATGAGATGGTCGCCCAACAAGCAAGTACATTGATTATTGATGTACGAGATAACGGTGGTGGCTTGATCAATCAAGGCGTGCTTATTGCCAATGAATTACTTAAACAGAAGGAAATAGCATTTCAGAGAACTCGGGGAATTACCCAGAGGATAGCTCGAGCTGATAACACAGCCATCGACATCCCCATTATTGTACTAGTCAACAGAAATTCTGCTTCAACTGCTGAACTTCTTGCCGCAGCTTTAAAAGAAAATAACCGAGTGGTCATTGTTGGTGAAACTACTTTTGGTAAAGGCGTTGGTCAAACTGTTTTACCTCTTACTAACCGTGGTCAAATCACACAAGTCTCTTTTGAATGGCTAACCCCTACCAAACGTAATATCCATAATCTAGGTGTTGCACCAGATATCTACGTGCGTGATAGCAATATCCCCCATATTCTTAAAATTGAAGGTAAAGCGGCAGAGCCAAATACCATCATAGATATTTATGCTTCAAGCCGCTATGTTGGTCGCGCAATTGTACAAGAAGATGGTACCTATAGATTTATTGAGATAGCATACAGCAAAAAACAACCTGAATCGCAAGAAAGCCTCATAGATTTAAAAGGCGATGCAATTTTAAAAGTTGCTTTAGAACTCGCTGGCAAAGAACCAATGCACGCGAGTGGACAATAGCGGTAACCTCATATTTGAATAATGTATGAATCAGTGTTGGTCGTTAAAGGTTTTCTCAAGACCGTTAATGCATAGCCATTACTTAGGTGTCATAACGTGCAAAATCTAATTAAAAATGAGTTCTTTTGTTCATTCTTTATTTACAGACTGTCGAAATTGCTTTAAAAAGGGTTTGAGGCAAGACTATATCTAAGATTTGTCAAAATCGTGTGAGATTTTACTGCCTATACTTCTTTTAAAGACGTGGGGGGGCAATTCCCACTTAACTACAAAATACTTTTAGATTAATGCAAAATACTTTTTGCAGTTTCATGACTTCATTATCACTTCAATCATAGCTTATAAGTCTTGGAAGTAACTACAAAATTTGCGTTTTGCACTGTTCTTAAACAGATAATCTAAGACTATCTTCGTACAGTATATGGAGTGAGGGATTCATGGAAAATCAAGAAGTTTTAGATACTATGAAAACAGAAAATACAAAAACACCTGATGTTGTAACAATTACCTTTGGGTACAATGAAGACTTTACATTTGATTCAGTCGTTGGCTTTGCAAAACAATTTCCCACCTATCAAACTAAAGGGGAAGGCAAAGAACGAAAACATGGTGTTGTCTTTCAAATCGTAAGCTATGAAATAGCTACTGTGGCTCTAAAAATGTGGCAACTTGTAGAAGATTGGGATACATCTGCACTCAGAATAAACAGAGAACTTGCAGCAGTAGATAACTTGATAGCCTGTCGCGAAAAATTATCTGATAAACCACTCCCTACACAAGAAGTTACACCAGAGACCAACGCAAATACCAATACAGTTACCGTTGAAGAACCAAACTGGGCTGTTGATCCACCTGGCGTTGTTGTTGAAACATTAGTTGCTGCTCAAGCAGGTGACTCAACTAGTCCAGCTACCGATGGTTTGCAGCAAACACCAGTAAATAATGTAATTGCCAATACAGCACAGATTGTACACAACCTTGGCGCGCAAAATCCTAATTCACAAAATTCTATGGGGGCAGATGCTAACCCAAACCCTTTAACTGGTTCTGATTTACAGCCTATAGATGGTGATCTGGCACAAGCACCTACCGAACAAAACTTAATAGGGACAGATACTCAACCAAAGCTTGTATCATCTACTCCTGAACTACAGTCCACAGAATCGATTGTATCGAATAGTATGCCAGAACAACAGCATCCTCAAACTGAAAACATTGTAATACCTGCACCTATAATTGCAGATGCTACAGTACCTGAACTTAATATTTCCTCTGCACAAATACCAAACGCCTCTATAAAAGAAAAACTAGATGAAGCGAACGCAACAGAAGTACCAGTAACTGCAAACCTAATTACTTCAGATTTAAATACTAATAATGTTACTGATACTATTACTGAGCCACAAGGCGTAAATCATCCTCAGATGCTAACAGGATCAGTTTCAGCAGAACTGGAGACAGTACCTGTAGTACGCCCTGAATCGGTACCACCTATGTCAACATCTGAAACAGCAGCGATGGTTGATTTAACTGGACCTAGTGCGTTTATGCCTTCAAACACACCGAGTGCACCTAGTAGTACTCCTGCTATTCCTGATTTACAAGTAGCTCCATCAGAGTTTCCTAGACCCTTAGCTGAACCTATAGTTGCAGCTTCTGGATCCATAACTGAACCTACTTTAGCTATGTCTGATCAGCCTTCAATTGAACTTGATAATGCTGCTGAAAATATGCAAGACCTAAACGCACTGCAAGCTCAGCAATTGACTATACCTCCATTAGCAGCGAATACTGCCAATGCTGTAATGAATCAACAAATGAATGCCATAAGTTCACAAAATCCACAGCAGGTACAGCAGCAAGTTCTGCCTCAACAGCCACTTGGTAACATGCCACCCTTGTTAGACTTAGATGGAACAGAGCAAACACCAGAACTTTTGGGAAATGCCCCATTTTCTGTTAACAATAGTACTCCTGATGTTTTTGCACAATTGCAAAAAGCACAGGAAGAAAATAGTACTATGAATATTGCTGGTAACCCGCAGATTCCTACACAAGTTTCAGAGGCAACTGTTGCTACAGATTCAGGACACTTTACACCGTTACACTCACCAGATTTAGCAACATCTGAAGTGGCAACTAGTCCAGCAGATGGTCAACCTAGTCATTTAGTAAATCCTTTAGCTCAGACATCTGTTAATCCAGAAAGTGACGCTACACAAACCAATCTAGATGCTGTTGGCATAATAACAAACAATATAGTTGCAGATAATTCAGTAATCGCAACACCACCTGTTGTGCCTGCTGCTACATTAGGAATACAAAATCAGGACGCTAACCTGCCTCAACAAGCTGTTATGCAATCACAGCAGCAAAGTATAGACGGAATTCATCCAGATGCTTTTGCAAAGCCTATACCTGTTACTCCTCAAGTTTCTTTAGAGAATCAGCAAAATGCTAGTAACGGACAATTTATAGAGCCAAAACAAAATAATCAAGCTATAGCTGCTCAACAAATGCAAGTAGCTAGTGAACATATTGCAAATGCACAACAGAATTTAGAAGGACATAATCTTATTACGCCAGATAATGATTTGAATATTCCTGCTACAGAGTTTTCAGCCTTAGCCGGAAATATGGGTGGAAGTACCGAGCAACCTCAATTAGCAACTGTGCCTCAAAATTCGGAAACAGCTGTAACAGTTGGAAGATACCCAACTCAAATGGATATAGAAGAATCTACAGATACAGAAGCGTTTAGTTTTTCTGAAATCAGTGTTGGAAGATTTCCTGGCACAACTAAAGAATCTTTACATGATGCATCATTTGCTCCACAAGTACACGATACAATCGGAACACATCGTGAAATTGATCTTGGTATAGGTGAGCTACCTGCTTCGATGCAAAACGAAATAGAACAAACCACACAACCTGCTGTAACAGAAAATTTTGATGATGGCAGCGAGGATTTAGGTCTTAAGACTGTTATTGATGAAAGAGATGCTAAGCCAATCTGGCGTAAGTTGCTTGGTGGTAAGAGCTAGTTTCAAAATATATTTACTATCCTAAAACGTCATCCAACTACTTTTTAAGTATGGATGACGTTTTTATTGCTATTACTGAAGTCAGAGTATTTATTCTAGGTAATCAGCCAGAGTAGGTTAATGACAGAATCAGGATTGTTTATAGAACTTTGCTTTTTTAGATTAGTTACTCTATCTGACAGCAGGTCGATTCACAAGATATATACCTATTCCAACAAGTACAAGTGCAACGACAAGCTGGAAGGTCATAGCTTCACCAAGTAACAAAACACCAGCCAGTACCCCAAACACAGGTGTTAAAAAAGTAAATGAGGCTATCAAACTTGCAGGGTTATGACGAATAAGCCAAAACCATATCAAGAAGGTAATGAAGGCGACCCAAATAACTTGGTAGAGAAAGGTTGTGATTATAAGGGGACTTAATTTCGTAATACCCTCTTCACCCAATATTACTGAAGTTAGTGGCAAAAGTATTCCAGAAATAACCAGTTGGTACAACAAAGTTTTACTTGGGCGTGTTTTAGCTAGTGAACTAGCTTTGATAAGCACAGTTGATGCACCCCAAATTACAGCACCAATCAAAATCATCAAATCGCCTAAGAGCATTTTTGAAATGCCTATACCAATTGATTCAACACCTACTAATATTATTTCAGTACTTACTCCAAAAAGCGATTCTGAAAAAGCGACGACCACACCAAAAAATGCACACACTAATCCAATGATTTGTATCAGACGTATTTTTTCATTGGGTAAAAAAAGCTGTGCGCCGATTGCCACAAAAAATGGCGATGTATACAAGAAAATTGATGCTCTAGAGGCGTTGGTATAGGATATACCTAAGTAAACTAAAATAAACTCAGCAGAAAACAGAAGTCCTAAACACACACCAGGCCAAAAAGAATTATCTTTTTCAAAAAACGGCTCTTTTTTGTAGAGCATCCATAAAAATAGTAAAACCGCTGCAAAAGCAGAGCGCAAACCACCCTGCAACACAGGTGAAATACCCGTATTTGTGATTTTGACAGCAACATACTGAAGCCCCCAACTCGCACAAAGCAATATCAGGATAAGGCTTACGGTTAAACTTAGTCGTTGTTGCATGTATAAGTATCTTCTTCCCTAAATCAAACTAGCATGGTTAAATAGGTGTGTTCCGCAGAAGGTTGAAAACACAGCTACGGTAGTCATTAAAGTAATGAATATCAATGCTACACAGCTACATACCTAAGAAAAATATAAAGTTAAGCGCTAGATTTTAGAGAGCCCCCCTAAAACCCTGTATGATATCAAAACCCCATATGCTATCAAAATCATTTGTGTTATCTAACGTTTTTGCACATTTTTCTAATCATAATCTAGCAATTATGACACATCATTCATGGTGATAATAGCAAGGTATGAAAAACTCATTTTTGCACTTAATCATCTTAGTTAGTTTTCTAAGTCTTAGTTTTGTTTTTGCACAAACACAGACTACTCAAAATACTGAAACCACAACTCAACAAACAGAAGTACAGCAAGTCATGCCACTTGTCAACATGGATACTGTAAGTCAGAACATAAATACGCCTCGTAACCGAATGGCACTTGTGAGCATAGAAGATGACGTCACCCTTGGTGTTGACCATGCGCCTTTGGTCTTAATCGAATTTAGCGATGTAAATTGCCCTTACTGTGGACGCTTTCATTCTGAGACGCTCCCAAGTCTTATCCAACAATACGTAGATACTGAAAAGATGCGCTTTGTGTACCGCGATTTAGTCACTGTAGGTGGTGACTATTCTTTTTATTCCGCTTATGCTGCTGAATGCGTTCGGGATCAGATGGAAACAGATAAAGAGTATATCGATTTTATGATTCAGTTTTATAATCTACGTGGTATTAAAAATGTTGCAAAACTAAAAGACCTCAGCCTTACAACATCTGTTGATCAAACTATATTGACCTCATGTATAGACCAAGACTGGTTTTACGATGAAGTAAATGAAGATGTTAATGATGCTAGAAGACTAGGCTTCCGTAGCACACCAATCTTTATTCTTGGTTACCAAGGTGCTGATGGACTTGTTGAGGGCTTTGCGCTACGTGGTGCGCTTCCTTATCAAACCTTTTCTGAACAAATAGAAATCATGTTAGCAGCTGCACAGTAAACAACTCGTACTAAAGGAGTATGCACTACTGCTATAAATTGATTTACACTGGGGTTCATGACCTCAGAAATAACCCAACCAATTAAACCTGCTCCTGTTGCGCCAAAAGCGCGATTGGAGCGGATTGACATTTTAAGGGGCATTGCGCTCTTTGGCATATTGCTTGTTAATATGCTCAACTTTTCTGGACCTTATTTGGAAACAGAAATATTCAGCTATTGGCAATCACTTCCTGACAAAGTTGTTGAATTCCTAATCATTATATTTGCTGAGGGTGCTTTTTACTCAATATTTTCTTTTTTGTTTGGGCTTGGTTTTGCTTTACAAATGTTAAGTGCGGAGGCTAAGGGGGAAGCTGTAGCACAAGGTTTTGGACCTTTATTCCGTAGGCGACTATTCTTCTTATTTTTATTTGGACTAAGCCACCTCTTTTTAATTTGGGAGGGTGATATCCTTACGCAGTATGCCCTAACTGGGTTAGTACTTTTAAGCTTTCGCAACAGATCTATCAAGCAACTTATTCGCTGGATTATTATCTGTGCGGTTATCTCGATAGCCTTTTTTGCTTTAATTGGTCCTTTCAGCATTCCTGATGGTACTGGTCTAACTGAGTTAATTGCACTCATGAGCAGCGGCACGTATCTTGAAATTTTACAAGACCGTTCATCCTTTGCTCTTCCAACTCTTCTAGTGCTTCCCTTTTTGATCCCTAGTATTTTGTGGCTATTTTTAGTTGGTTTAATCGCAGGAAAAACAAGATTCTTTTATACTATAGAAACTAAAACACCCTTTTTGAAGCGTGCTCTTTCTATCACTCTGCCCTTAGCAATTATTGCAAAAGGTATTTTGGCTTATTTACTAATTACAAATCCTGGTGGGTCTTGGAACTTTGTGTTTTCTTGGGGCTTAGGCGGACCTTTATTAGGTTTTAGTTATATCGCTATTTTTCTACTAATCATGCAAAGTCCTATTGGATTCAAACGTTTGAACATTCTCGCGCCTGTAGGCAGAATGGCACTGACCAATTACATTTCACACTCACTGATTTGCACCACACTCTTTTACGGTTACGGCTTTGCTTTGTATGGCAAACTCGGACCTTTGATAACGTTATTCATTGCAATTGCTATTTTTGTTGGGCAAATCTTTTTGAGCAACTGGTGGTTATCACGTTATCGTTTTGGACCTCTAGAATGGGTCTGGCGTTCTCTAACATATGGTAAGTGGATTCCTTTAGTTCGAGCATAAAAATAGTTCGAGTATAAAAACTGTTTTCAGATATTTAGCATTTGTATTAATAATGTCCACAATATTGACAGACGAGTTAACCTCAACCTAGTGTTGCTATGCGTTTAACAGTAACTGTCTAATACCGAAATGACTTAAG
>CALHRJ010000535.1 GCA_938038395.1 uncultured Deinococcales bacterium
AAACCGTGAGATGGGTCAGCGCTTACTACAAAGTTTCGAAAACTATAAAAAGAGTGACAAGACCTATGATCTTCTCAAAATCAAAGGTCCTGTAGGCTTAGCCTCTGGCATCTATCGTATAGACCTCAAGCTTCGAGAAGACGCCCGTTGGATGATTCCTCTGGCAGCCTTCGTCATTTTTCTATGTTTGTTGATTGCATTTAGAAGAATTTACCCAAGTATTATCGCTATGCTCTCTTTAGCGATGGGTTTCATATGGACGCTTGGCTTTATGGGCTTTGCCAATATCGGTATAAATATTGTCAACCTTGCCCTCTTTCCACTGCTACTTGGTAGTGGCATTGATTATGCAATCCATGTACTTAAAGGTTACACAGGTGTTGAGCAAGCAAAACAGTTTGTTAAGCGCACAGGCATAGCGCTGGTCATAACTACACTTATAAGTGTATTCGGATTGCTTTCACTTAGCTTTTCGGGAATTAGTGGTTTGGCAGAATTAGGGCTCTTGTCGAGCTTTGGTTTAACAGCACTCATTCTAATTGTGCTGTCACTCTGCCCAGCAGCTTATGCATTATATAGTCCTAAGCAAAGTCAATCTCAAGGAGGAATCTTTAGTTTCTTCCTGAAAGGCTTGAGTGGTTCAGGACGTTGGCTTGCACTAGCTATGCTCATAGGCGTAGTTATTTTTATTACAGTCAGCCCTAAAGAACTCAGCTACCAAGTTGATGTTATCCAAGGAAACTTTCCTTCGGGAGATAACATCACTCAAACACTTGAACAAGTCCGTGTAGGTGTAGCGGGCGCACTACCTGAGTTTGTCTTGCTTGATGGACCCATAACGCCCGAAGTATTGGCTTACACGACTAAGCTTGCGACAAGCATCACTCAAAGCTTAGGTCCAACGACAAATATTATAGATTTAAGCCTAATGACAGGTAGCTACGAAAGCTTAAAAGATGGCTTAGGTCCAGCAGCTCGAAAAATACTTGCAGCCGACGGTGGTCTACGTAGTATGGCGGTTATTGATGACGCAACATTACAAGAGTCTTTAACAGCGATGCACAGTAGCAACGTTTGGGCACCTTTAGCTAAGTTGGTGAGCAATACGAACAACGATTTTTCAGCCATGATTGTTATGCCGAGTGTGGCAAAAGAAAATCCTGATGAGCTAGCTGCGATTCAAGACTTAAGTCAAAAGTTGAATGAAGCCATTACTAAAGTAGAAGCAGATAAACCAGCTTCGCTAGAGGTTAGTTTTCTTGGCTACCGCACTATGAGTCAGCTGTTTTTAGAAAGTAGTTTTTACTGGCTCAAACTACTTTTTGTTGTTTGTTTTGTAACAGCTATTGTTTTGATTGCGCTGTATACACGCAGTTTGCTAGCTGTTATTGCTATAGCCATGATCACGCTTCTAGCAGGGTTGTTTTGGTTTAGCCTTTTGGGTTATTTCGATATACCTATGAGTATTTTCTTATTGTTTCCTACAATTTTCATTGCAAGTATTGGTTCTGACTATGCCATTCACTTGATTGTTGCTTTGAGAAATGAGACTCAAGAGCTTGCGTTTAGGACTGTGGGTGAAGCTGTATTTTTGGCTGCGTTGACAGATGCGCTGGTGTTTGGGCTTTTTGCTTTGGCTTATTTAGTGGGGATACAACAGATGATGGTTGCGACTGTGCTGGGGGTGGGCTCGAGCCTACTCTTCACCCTACTAGTCATCCCACTGGTGGCTAAGCAACTCTCAAAAAATCAAGCAGCAGCTACTATCTGAGTAGCAACACACTTCCAAGTAGCATCTCGTTTGGAATAAACGCGCATAAACCTTTGGTTTAATGTCAACTCTTTTCCAATACCCTCAAAAGAGCTTGTCACAACGGCAGTATTCTCAAAAATCTTTATTTTGATATCGTCATAATGCAAAGAATCAAATATATGTTGGTTTGAAATTAGGTTTTTCAAAAGAGTGGACTTATCCATGGTTTCACCTGTGGTTGAAATAGCAAACCAGTCTTCTGCAACGACGTTGTTTACAGTTTCTGTGTCACCTTCAAGTGGTGCGATTCCCCATGTTTTTTCTAGTGCCAATACTATTTCTCTATCACTCATTTGAAAATACTCCATTGGGCTCTATTGGGCTCGAGCCTGCTTCTTACCCTCATAGTTTTCGCACTTGTAGCTAAGCAACTCTTAAAAAACTAACGATCTCTATTAACCAAACGACTCATCGAAAAACGACTAGGGCTTCTATCAACGACAACATCCAAATGTGTACTGCGCTTATTAAAAACGAATTTATAATTGCGTTTACCCATTGCATGTTCATTGCAAACAACTGAAAAATCTGTTTCTATCTCTTTTGTTTCAGGTGGAGAATCAATTGGAAGTGGTAAGGGGTCACTATCTTTTCGGAGTCTAATTAATTGTGTTAGAAAAAAAACTTTATAGTTTGCCACAATATGCATTGGATTTAGATTTTTTTCTGGATTATCGAAAACGTAATGCTCAGTAAATGTACCAAAAATAAAATCAGCTTCCTGCAAGCAATGTGCAAAGCTTAAATCATCACTTGTGACAATAAGTTCCTGTAAATTATTGTGCTTATTAAAAACAAGTTTGGCACTGTGACTAATACCAAGAATCTTGCGTTGCAAGGGTTTCTTAAATTCCTTATTTTGCAATACTAACGATTTATTATATGTTGATGGGTTCTCTTGAAT
>CALHRJ010000536.1 GCA_938038395.1 uncultured Deinococcales bacterium
TGCATAGAAGGGGCTATGGCGAACATTACGGTTAGAGGTCCACTGCTCACCTGGGTGTACAATACCGTAAGTCTTGATAAAGCCTTCAGTTACACGAGACTCAACGTGGTAAACATCTTTTTGGTGTTCATAGAATCTAGCGATATCTGATTGATGCGGGTCAATTTCGGGATAGCCATCAGTCATCCATTCAGCAATCATACGACCTACACCCGGACCTTCTTTAATCCAAACTGCAGCAGCAGACCACAAGTTTTTAACTTCTGGTGTTTCACCTAAAATTGGTGCGCCGTCTGGTGTGTAAGAAAGTAGACCATTAATTGCATAGCGAATTTCAACAGATTCGTTGCCGACAATATCTGGCATAAGCTCTAAAGCATCTTCTAGTTGAGGGTCAAAATCGTCTTCTGTAAAAGGTGCTTCCGTTGGTGACAGTGCTGACTCTTCAATCGAAGGAATATCATCTGGACGATGCAAAATTGCACGATGCGCGTATGAGCCAATTTCCATATCGCCACCATGTTGACGCTCATATGAGAGTGCATCCATGTCACGAACAATTGGGAACTCAATTTCACCTTTAGTATCTGCGAATTCAGGCACAGGACCTACACTAATCATTTGGTGTACAGCTGGTGTTAGCGGAATCTTTGCGCCTGCCATAGCAGCAATTCGAGGACTCCAAAGACCACAAGCAATAACAATATAGTCAGCTTCTAACGTACCTTTATCTGTAACAATTGCTTTAACAGCACCATTTTCAACTTCAATATCATGTACTTCAGTATTTGCCATGATGGTTAGTGCATCTTTAGCTTGGGCACGCTCACGCATAATTGTACCTGCACGAAGTGAATCTACTACACCTGTTGATGGCGTATAAAAACCACCGAGAAGAATTTCCTCGTTGATGAAAGGTACTAATTCTTTAATTCTTGCTGGTGTAATGAGTTCTGAATAGACACCCCATGATTTTGAAGATTGCATGCGGCGTGTAAGCTCTTGCATACGCTCTTCGTTACGGGCAACCTCGATACCACCACTCTCAACAAAAACACCCATTTCTTTATATTGCTTCATGCTATCAAGGGTGAGCATGGTCATTTCTTTTGAGTGATCGACTGGGAAAATAAAGTTTGAGGCGTGGCCAGTAGAACCACCTGGGTTTGGTAATGGACCTTTATCAATAATGGTAATATCTGTCCAACCACGTTCTGCCAAATGTCCTACGACACAATTGCCTACAATGCCTGCGCCAACAACGACGACTTTACTATTTAAATCTGGATTAGGTCTCACTTGGTCTTGCCTCCTACATACCTTCTATATATCTTAAATCTATAAAAATAAAATACTTGCTTTCAAATCGTCGAATGACGAAAAGTTGTGTTGTTAGGTAGTAGTACCTAACAACACATTATAGTTAACTTATTGCTTTTAGACGCTCGTTCTTAGGGTCGTAGGCTGGCTCGCTAATTACCTTGGCAGCATACTTCTTACCTAAAATTTGTACATCTAGTGTTTCACTATTATTCTCAGCATCTATGTATCCAAAAGCTAAGCTTTTACCACATCTGTAGCCATAGCCACCAGAAGTAACAATACCGATTGCTTCATCTCCATAAAAGATTGCTTCGTTACCATGCGGGTCACAATCATCAACATCCATTTCCATATAAACAAGCTTGATGTCGATGCCTTCTTCTTTCTTTTTAAGCAGCGCGTCACGACCAATGAAGTCGCCTTTTTTGTAACTTACAAAACGACGCATACCTGCTTCAACCATTGTGATTTCAGTCGTAAGTTCAGTACCCCAACCTGCATAAGCTTTTTCCATACGCATATTATTGACTGCATAACTACCAAAATCTGCAATGCCAAATTCTTCGCCAGCAGACCAAACAGCGTCATAGACTGTTTCAAGCTCTGCCATTGGTGTATGAAGCTCCCAACCTAGTTCGCCAACATAACTGACACGCAAAGCACGTAAGCCAACACCAGCAACTTCGATTTCCTGACCTGTTAGCCAAGGGAAAGCTTCGTTTGAAAGGTCAGCGTCTGTGATTTTAGATAGTAGTTCACGTGAACGTGGTCCTGTGACAACTAAGATGCCATAATCATCGGTAATATTAGAAATAGTGACGTCTTCGCCTTCTTGTTGGGCTTGCTCGAGCACATCTAAATCTCGCATCTCAGCAGCAGCACCTGAAAGCACATAAAAGTCAGTTTCGCTAAAGCGAGTAATCGTAAATTCACTCTCAATACGACCTTCATTATTCAATGCATGAGTAAGCGCAACTGCACCATCTTTACGACCAACACGGTTGGCTGTGACTCGGTTTAAAAATGCTAGCGAATCGCTACCTGTTACTTTGAACTTAGCAAAGCTAGACAAATCAATAACGCCAACACGCTCTTGAATAGCCTTAACCTCATCACCAACAACATCAAAAACATTGTTCCGGCGGAAGCCAAGTTCTTCTTCTCTACCATCTAAAGAGAACCACTTTGGACGTTCCCAGCCGTACGCTTGGGTATAAACCGCACCTTTGGCCTTTAACTTCTCAAATAGTGGTGTTGTGCGCTTGTTACGACCTGCTGGACGCTCTTCACCTGGTATGTGTAGAGCATACATGTGCTCGTAATCTTGGCAAGATGTCGTACGCAAATAATCTTGGTCTGCGAACATGCCATAACGACGTGGCTCCATACCAACCATATTAATTTCAGAAGCGCCATGTACCATCCACTGCGCTAAATACTTACCAGAGCCAGCGCCTTGGGCGATACCAATACTTGCACCCGCACACATCCAATAATTTTTGAGACCAGCTACTGGTCCTAGAAGTGGATTACCATCAGATGTATGTGAGATTGCGCCGTTTACAACACGCTTAATCCCTGCGTCTTCGAAGACTTCCATGCGCTCCATGACACGCTCGAGCCACGGAATTAC
>CALHRJ010000537.1 GCA_938038395.1 uncultured Deinococcales bacterium
CGTTTAGAATGCCAACTTTTCTGTCGTAGTATGGGGTGAGGCTCGAGCTGAACTCAACATTCAACTCAGTCTGCTCAAAGGGTAGCTCACTTTTCAAAGCTTCAACAGCACCATCATCAACTTCAATCACCCAACTATGATAAGCCTCGCCTTGAACCAAAAGCTCATCCTGAACTCCAAAACCATCCCACAAGTCTTGCGCTGAATCTTTAGGAAAACCAGTCACAATTCTATCCACCAAAGTATTATAAAAATAATTTGAGTTTTCTAACCAACTTTTGAAGTCATTTCCTAATTCCCACAACTCAGCATAATCCAGCACATATTGCTTTAGGGTCTTCGCATTATTTTCAATAAGTTCTAGAGGTAAAAGGACAAGACCCTTCGCCTCATCACCCTTAAAAAAGCTATAACGTTCGAACAAAAACTGTGTCAGTTTCGCAGGAAAACTCAAAGCAGGTTTGTCTACAAAAGTATCTTCTTTAAGAAATGCAATGCCACTTTCGGTAGTATTGGAAACCATAAAGCGCAACTCAGGTTCATGTGCCAAACTCAAATAATCATCAAATTCAGTGTACGGGTTTATAAGCTGCTGAACACAACTGATTAAACGTTCTTCTTGTTTAAGCTCACCGTCGTCCATGGCATGAAGCACAGTATGAAATAAACCATCCTGTTTTCTTAAGACTTCATAACTACCACGAGGTGTAGGTTTTACAATTGCAACTGCACCTGCAAAATCCGTCTCTTCATTGAGGATATCAATCATCCAATCAACATAGGCACGAAGAAAGTTACCACCACCAAATTGGATAACTTTAATTGGATACCGAGTAGTTATGTTAGAAGATGTTCTATTGAGTTGATTCATAATCCTTTAATTATTATTTCCTAATGCCTCTAAATTAAGTTGCTCTAAAGTTGAGAAAGAATCGCCGATTAAGTCAAGTATAACATCAACTTCACCAACATCTCTTTGCCACAATTCTTTTAGATAACTTCTATAGTTTTGTACTTCATCAATAGATACTAATGCAGCAGCAACACCAACAGCCAATCGCTCAGCTTTAATTCCATGCTGCCTTGCTAAACGAATCGTGCCAATCAAACGATCATCCCAACCCAGTTTCCGAGGTACATCTCGCCCAATTCGCTCCACTGTGTCATTGAGATAAGGATTCATCATTCGGGTAATAAGCCTATGCATATAGGCTCTAAATCCTTCTTGCGTAAATAAGGTATCTTTTCCTTGATGTTTTGCAATAAGCGCAGCACCCGCTTCTTCAAACGCAGCCGTATATAAATAGTCCATCATAACTGGGTGCTGCTGTAATTCTCGTAAATAGCTAAGCTGCAACATGCTTGCAAGATAGGCTGCCAATCCATGCACAGCATTATGGCCATAAAGCTTGGCTTCTTCAAATGGTAGCAGGTCATCTTTTTCTTCAAAACTACGAATACCACGCTGAAAACCATCAAGGTGAATTTTTGAGACTAAAATAGTGTTAAAAGATTCCACTAAAAAAGCTTTTGGCATTTCTGGTGTTAATGTCTCTAAATCTTTTTCTATAATGGTTTCGCAATCCGTGACGGTACCACACATCTTACCAATAACAGTATTCAGAAACTGTACACGTTCTAGTAGTTGCGAATGATGTTTTTCAGGCAAACAAGACAGAACTTTCTCTTGCAATATCTCCGCTGCCTTCATGTCGTTTTCAGCAGTATAAACAACGGCATCCACACCTGAGTGCTCGAGCTTGAGTCGTAACCCTTCAGCTAATAATTTGTGGATGCTACCTGCGTTGGTTGTTGAATCATCACTAACATAATCATTCGTACTGCCCAGTGCTGTAGCAATCTCGCTTGCTTCGGCAATAGCTTCTACTATGCGCTGTCTATCATGCACTTCATTAACATCTTCGATTTCAACAGGGTAAACCGTTGAGACTTCTACATAATCATCATGGGCAATGTTGACTTTAAAATAGCCTTTATTTTCACGAATAGCTTCTATAACATCCGCACGCCTGTACGCAACGACTAATCGAGAGAACTCACCACTTTGTTGTGCTTCGTGTAAAAACAGTCCTGCTTGAATTGCCCCAAAACCAAAACCAACAAATGTCTTTTTTTGCTGCATCAGTTACCTGTGCTTAGGTAGTTACGCTCGTCTGTCTGCGTCCAAGCATTGACACTTAATATTTCCTCGGTCAGTCGGTGTGGATAAACAATCGCTTTACCATCTAGGTCGCGGTTTACAATCATCTGCATAAACTCTATAGCGTGATTAAGGTCACCAACTCTGGTAATATGTGCGCTACTTTCAAGCTCTCCCTCTGCCATAAGAGAAAGTGTTTGAGCGATATCCCAAGGACTACCTCCTGACGAACCTGTTATATTGATTTCGGTATAGTGAACCAAGCTACTATCAATCATAAGCTTATCTTCACCTTTTTTGAGCCCTGCGAATAGGTTCAGAACACCATAGCGCCCAACATAGTACTGCGCCTTTTCAATGACTTCTTTCACTGCTACAGCAACAATCACATCATCTGCACCACTGTGATTACTCAGTTCATCAATCTTTAGTTCTAGATCAGTGCTATCCTTAAAGAGG
>CALHRJ010000538.1 GCA_938038395.1 uncultured Deinococcales bacterium
GGCGATAACATCACCCGCTTCCCAATGCACAAACGCGCAAGACGTGGCGTAGGCTATCTAGCTCAAGAACCAAGCGCATTTCGCAAGATGTCTGCAAGAGATAATCTAATGGCCATTCTTGAATTTCAAGACCTTACAAAAGCAGAACAGAACTATAAAGCAGATTCACTCCTAGAAGAATTTGGTTTAACCAGTTTGGCAAATAGCAAAGCAGATACACTTTCTGGTGGCGAGCGTAGACGTTTAGAAATTGCTCGTAGTCTTACGATTGACCCAGATTTCCTTTTGTTAGATGAACCTTTCACAGGTGTTGACCCTAAATCAATTCATGACATTCAAACAATTGTTGCTGAACTCAAATCAAACCGTGGTTTAGGTGTATTGCTCACTGACCATAGTGTTCGAGAAACTTTAGCAATTGCAGATAGAGTTTACTTGATGTATGACGGTAAGGTTGAGTTTGAGGGTACGCCAGCGCAATTTGGTGAAGATGACAATGTACGTAGTACATACTTGGGTAGCGACTTTCAACTATAAAACTTAACAACGCAAATATACTATGCCACTAGTTCCAGAACTTTATGTCAGTGATGTCCAAAAAAGTTTAGCGTTTTATGTTGATGTTTTAGGTTTTGCCATAGAGTGGCAACGTCCTGAAGAAGGCTTTGCTGCAATCCGTCTCGAAGACTGCTGTTTTATGCTCGAGCAGCACAACTCTCTTGAAGAAGCTTCTAGAGAAGAACTAAGCTCTGGAGACTGGATCACAGCTAAACTTGAATATCCATTTGGTAGAGGCATCAATTTTGAAATCACACTCACCGATATTGAACAGATCTATACAAATCTAAAAGCTATCAGCTATCCAATAAAATTAGATTTATACCAGACGCAGTATCAGGTAAATGATCAAGTTGTGACGGTGCAACAATTTCTAGTTATGGACCCAGATGGTTACTTGTTACGCTTTGCCCAAGAACTCAATTGGACACAAAAAAGATAGTCAACATACAATTTAGATACTTTACGTGTATGATAATCAAACATGATTGAGCTTATCCTCAAAAAACGACACGGCATTGAACACAGC
Organism: uncultured Deinococcales bacterium; assembly: GCA_938038395.1. Taxonomy (GTDB): domain Bacteria; phylum Deinococcota; class Deinococci; order Deinococcales; family Trueperaceae; genus CALGZD01. The sequence continues at coordinate 1,088 of CALHRJ010000538.1, forward strand.
CGTGAAGACCTAGAACAGATTATTTCTGGTAGTGTTTCAGGCGATATTCCAGATTATCAACTTTCTGCTTGGCTTATGGCAACCTGTTTCCAAGGGATGAGCCCACAAGAAACAGCAGACTTGACAAATGCTATGGCACAATCTGGCGACATGCTTGATTTATCTGCACTCAACAATACAGTAGATAAACACTCAACAGGAGGCGTAGGTGATAAAACTAGCCTAGTGCTAGCACCATTACTAGCAGCTTGCGGTGCAACTGTTGCCAAGATGAGTGGGCGAGGCTTAGGGCATACAGGTGGCACAGTAGATAAGCTTGAAAGCATTCCAAACTTTAAAAGCGAACTTAGCGATGATGCATTTATCCGTCAAGCACAATCTGTTGGTGTAGTCATAACAGGACAATCAAAAGACTTAGCCCCTGCCGATGGCAAGCTCTACGGTTTACGAGATGTAACAGGTACTGTGGAATCCATGCCCCTTATTGCTAGTAGCATCATGAGTAAAAAGTTGGCTAGCGGTGCTAAATCAATGGTTCTGGATGTAAAAGTAGGTACTGGTGCATTCATGAAAAATCTGGATGATGCCAGAGAACTTGCCAAAGCGATGGTCGATACAGGCAAGCGAAATGGTCGCAACATGCGAGCAATCATTAGTGATATGAATCAGCCCTTAGGCTTTGCAATTGGTAATGCTAGCGAAGTCAACGAAGCCATTGCTTGTTTAAAAGGTGAAAATATTCCAGATTTGCGGGAGCTATCTATAGTCTTAGCTTATGAGGTTTTGGATGCTGCTGGTATAAGTAAGAGTAAAGAGGAAATTGCTACTTTGCTTGACAACGGTACAGCTTTTGAGAAGTTTATAGCTTGGGTAGAAGCGCAGGGTAGCAGTGGCTCGAGCCTCGAAAATGGTTTAGAACTGGCTGGGCAGACACATGTTATCAAAGCAAAATCTTCCGGAACGCTACAAAGTATAGATACATTAGCTGTGGGTAACGCAGTTAAACTTTTAGGTGGCGGACGTCAACAAAAAACAGATATTTTAGATTTAGGTGTTGGCATCCATTTACACGCCAAAGTAGGCAGCGAACTCAGCAAAGGTGATGTGCTAATGGAAGTATTTCATAACAGCAAAGGTTTAGAGGCGGCACTTAATAGTCTTGAATCCGCTTGTGTTATTGGTGATGCTAGCTTTGCTGAATTACCGTTAGTCTATGAGCGACTTAGCTAACCAATCTTTAACTCTAAGCAAAGATGTCTATCAACAATTATTGTTTGAGGCAGAAGAAAGCTATCCAAATGAATGTATTGGTTTAGTTTTTTCTGGTAAAGATGGTTTGCGAACTATCGCTTTAAAAAATATTGCTGAAAATCCTCAAGTTACTTACTTAGCAGAACCACTAGAATTATTGAAAGCACTTAAACAAGCTGATGATGTGGGCAATGATTTAGTGGCTATCTATCATTCACATCCGAAAGGTCCAAATCATCCTTCAGTTACTGATTTAGCTAAAGCTTATTACGAT
>CALHRJ010000539.1 GCA_938038395.1 uncultured Deinococcales bacterium
GTAGCGATGCTAACGTTCATCATGGCACTTTCAGTTACTTCTAAAACAATGCCTTCAGCACTATAACCCTCTGAAATAAGCTTTTTAGCAAGGTCAACTAAACCAGTATCTCGCAGTGTTGCACCTGACAAATTTAAAGCAATAAAGCCAGAAGGTAATAACGCCTGATCATGTTTCATGACGCGCTCGAGCACCCAATAATCAATTAGCTTCATCTTCCCTATTTCTTCAGCAAAGGAAAGAAACTGAGCTGGGCCAACATAATTATCGCCTTTTTTCCAACGCAGTAAAGCTTCAAAACCAACAAGCTTACGATTATGTGCTTGCACGATAGGTTGATAAAACAATCTAAATTCAGACTCTTTAATTGCCTGCATTAACTCTGTCTCTAAATTTAGCTTTCGTAAGCTTGTGACTGTTTCTTTAGAACTGTATAAACTATAGCCTAAGCCTTGATGCTTGGCTTCATACATCGCAATATCTGCTTGGCGCAGCAATTCCTCAATATCTCTAACATCATCACTTGTAGTCTTCTCTAATTTATTATCTGCAATAACAATGCCAATGCTTACATGCATATGAACAATCTGTCCCTGCAAACTAAATGGACTACGAAAAGCAATAAGAATATCTTCGGCAATACTTCTAACTTTATTTGGATCTTGTTCACTCGTTAATATTGCGAATTCATCTGCACCCAATCGGGCTAATGTATCGCTACTTGCAGCGACATTGACCAATCGTTTTGACACTTGAACCAGTAAATCATCACCAATATGGTGTCCTAAAGAATCATTTACATTTTTAAAACGATCAAGGTCTAAAACCAACAAACTCAATGGAACATTTTGTTGTAGCACCAGTTTGCCATACTGCATAAAGCTAAAGCGATTGTACAAATTAGTCAACTTATCAAAAAAGACCATTTCCTCAATCAGTTTATCTTGTTCCTTTTGAGCAGTTATATCTTGAATAACCAAGACACGACCACGTTGTTTAGATGCGGATTTAAAGTTTGAGACACGCACATTATAAAATCTCTTTTGCTGCTCAATCTCAAGACTATAAACTTCATTTTCAACCAAATTAGTACTCTTTGGCAATTTTTTGAGTACTTCGATGCCTGCATCAGTTTTACTTAATTGTTCTTTTAGCTGATTTTCTAGCCTTTGCTGAAGCTGAACATGGATTTTGGTAAAATCACCACCACCCTGCGATGCATGTACAATGCCGCCTTCTTGCATCTTGAATTCCGTACTACCAAAAGGTAAAAATTTTGAAGATATAGGGAAAACAGTATCGAGATTCTGACTATAGAAACTTTTATAGTCAGTTTCTGTATTTGTTGAATCACTGTTTTGAAGAAGCTCGTGAAACATGTGTTTTGCCCGTTGATTTAGATCTAAAATAGTCTGATGTTCATCAATAACAATGACAGCATCTTGCATGAGCTCGAGCACTGCCTCGCGAGCACTATTTTTCAAACTGTAAAAGTTATTATAAAACAATCCCCACATAATCAAAGCAACCGATACAAAAAATCCTAAAGGTGTTAAATCTACTGAGAACTCAGGATCAAAAAGATAGACTGCATTAAAAAAGAATGGGCAGATTCCAGCAAACATCAAGAACATGATTTGTTTGCGGTAGTGTTCTGAACTTTTAAATGAAAGTACTGCTAAGTGTACAAAAGAAATCAAGAATAGTGAGTAAGAATAAGATGCCTGCACCCAAAACCATGGTCCATAAGAAAAATCTATCATCTTAATTCCCAGGCTAGAATCAAAGAGCTCGAGCTTCGACCAGACCAGACCATGCAATTCATTTGTTGCTATAAATATTAATGTAATACATGGAATGACTGCCAATAGCACTAATTTTCGACGGGTAAACCATTTTTCGTATTTTGTATAAGAAAGTGCAAAAACGAGCCATAGTATCGGCGCTGTAACAATCGGTAAATACTCTATCTTCGCAATCACAACCATCGCAAAATAGTTAGGAAGCAATAATTCTAATCCATAGAAAAAAGACCAAACAGATTGAAAAAAAGCAAAGGCTGCAAAATAGCGAAACCCTAAAATATCTTTTTTGTTTACAGCATAAATACTTAGGATAAGTCCTATTAATCCAGCTACAATGTATGTAATGCCCCAAGCCACCGAAGTAAGCCCCCTTTTTAAAATGCAAAGCTTCCCTAAGACTTTGGAATCATTTCCTCTAAAGCTTTATAAAATAAAAGTTAGAATGATTCACGAATACATTAGGAGATGAGTGTTACTTTTTCGTAACTGCATATATCAAGTTCTGGATTATCAATACTTATGACAATAACGATTCTTAGAATAGCCCTACTGAGTTATCTATTTCGATGCATTATCGGTATCTTGAAATAGCTGTTTCTAGAACAGTTTAGTCAGAACATATTCTCACATTGCGACTATTGCCATCTCGATTAGGTAGGTACAGTACATGTCAACAAATTCAATAGATTTACAACAATTAAAGCAAGATATTGCTTCGCATAGTCAAGAAGCCAATAAACAACTTCGCAAGTTTATAGCCCCAACACCCTTAAAACACTCTGGCCAGCTAAGTGACTTAACTGGTGCTCAAACATATTTAAAATTAGATAGTCTCCAACCATCAGGTGCATTTAAAGTTCGTGGCGCACTAACCAAACTACTAAGTCTTTCTAAAGAAGAGCTTGCGAAAGGAATTATTACAGCGTCAACAGGTAATCATGGTGCAGCAGTTGCTTATGGACTCAAGCAACTCGGTGCAACTGGTACGGTCTTTGTACCGACAAATGCAGACCCCAACAAAGTTCAAAGGATTCAAGACTTAGGTGCAGATGTTCGCTACACCGACGGTGATCCCATTAAAAGTGAACTGGCAGCAAGGAAACACGCAGAAGAACATAACCTTATCTACTTAGCTCCTTATAACGATGTTGATGTTATTGCTGGCCAAGGCACAATGGCAGTAGAACTCTTAGAGCAGTTAGAAAGCTTGGATTATGTATTTGTTGCCTTAGGGGGCGGTGGATTGACCTCTGGTATTAGTACCTATCTCAAAGAAAATAGTCCGCACACAAAAATCATTGCCTGTTCTCCAAGCAACTCAAATGTCATGTACGCCTCTGTTCAAGCTGGCGAGCTACTTGATTTACCTTCAGAAGACACGCTTTCTGACGCAACTGCTGGCGGAGTTGAGGCTGGAAGTATTACCTTTCCGCTTTGCCAAGCAAATATTGATGACTTTGTAAACGTCAGCGAAGAAGAGATAGCCAAAAATATCCTTTACTGCTTAAAAGAAGAGAAATTAGTCGTAGAAGGTGCGGCTGCAGTTGCTGTTGCTGGGTATTTGCACTATGCACAGGCTAATCCAGACCTTATCAAAGGTAAAACAGTTGCGCTGATAATTTGTGGTGGAAATATTGGTACAGCAAGTTTGATGAATCTACTTGAGAATCAAGCTTAAAAAATCAATTATTATAAAAGGCATTTTGAGCCTTAAATAGTCGCTTATTTTGGGTGCCTTCCAATCAAGGTTGAAAATAGATTTGACACAGAAAGAAGTTTTTTCGCTTCTTAAAAACCTCGTCACGTCCTTCCCCATCAAATAGTTAATCGTATTAACTATTGCAACTATGCACTCAAGCTTAAACAGGACGCACCCAACTTACTTGAATGGTCACTTTAAAGATTTCCCAACAAAAATTAAGCTCATCTAGTGGTTTTGTACTGAACCTGCTACACTTAACTTAATATAACGATAACATTGGGATAATGGTCATATTGGTCATGCTTCTATTAGCTTTATGGTTACGATTATTACTTCAAATTCCCTTTTTTCCTTTTATCAATTGCGAAAGGATCTAGCTACAACATACTATGCCAGATAATTTACCTCGAACCTCCACAGATACCAACGACCCTTTAGCTAAACTCGATTCATCACACGATTTGTCTAAGTTGAGCAGCTCGAGCCTTGCCTATGTCGAAGACTTATACCTCGATTACCTAAATGATCCAACATCCGTAGATGAACAATGGCAAACTGCTTTCGCCGAAATACCAAAGAATGGCTTTAGTAGCCACGCTTTGCAACTTGGTCCAAGTTTTGAAGGCTACAGCTTATTTAACCCGCCTGCAGTCCAAGCCACTGAAATCGCTGACGCTGACTCTGAACTACAATATAAAGTTGGCATGCTCATTCGTAACTTTCGAGTGCGTGGACATATCATTGCGGATTTAGATCCACTTGGTCTTGCAGACAAAAAAATACCTGAAGAACTAACGCTTGATTACTACGGTTTTACCCAAGCTGATTTAGCCAGAACGATTCGTTCAGGCACCATGGCAGGTAAAACTTTACAAGAAGCCCATGAACGCTTAAAAGAAACCTACTGCCGAAGCATCGGTGTACAGTTTATGCACATTGATGATTTCGAAGCACGGCAATGGCTAAGAGACGAAATGGAAGAAAGCCTCAACCGTATCGAACTCAATCACGATGAGCAAATTCGAATTTTGGAAAAGCTGACAGAAGCTGTCGTTTTCGAAGAATTTATCCAAACCAAATACGTTGGTGTAAAAAGCTTTTCACTCACAGGTGGCGAGAGTCTTATCCCACTACTTGACTTAGCTGTTGAACACGCTAGTGAACAAGGTGTTCAAGAGGTTGTCTTTGGTATGGCTCACCGCGGGCGCTTAAATGTGCTTGCTAACATCTGTGGTAAACCAGAGCGTCAAATCTTTAGAGAATTTGATGACG
>CALHRJ010000540.1 GCA_938038395.1 uncultured Deinococcales bacterium
TGCAGATGGGGTAGTGAATGTAGGAGATGTAATTAACTACGTCATTACAACGATTAACGATGGCAATGTAACGTTGAACAACGTAAATGTAGTTGATAACAACGCAACGATTACAAGTTGTACACCAACGATAGTACATAACGGATTTGCACCAAATGAAGTCATAACGTGTGAAGCGGAGCATATAATTACGCAAGTAGATATTGATGCTGGGGTAGTCATAAACCAAGCGACAGCAACAGGTGAAGACCCAAGTGGAAACTCTGTAAGTGATGATTCAGATGATCCAAATGATCCAACAGGAAGTGATGATCCAACAGATACACCATTAGGACCGAATCCATCGTTGAATGTAACAAAGACAACGACAACAACGAACTATGGTGCTGTTGGGGATACTATCAATTACACGATTGAAGTCAAGAACACAGGTAACGTAACGCTATCTAACATTAGTGTGAGTGACTTGAATGCAGATGTAGGTTCTATCAGTTGTGCGCCAAATACACCAGCGATACTTGCACCGAATGAAGTATTAAGTTGTACAGCAACGCATACGGTAACGCAGGTTGATCTAGATGTGGCTTCAGTGGAGAATACAGCAATTGCGAATGGAGAAGACCCAAGTGGCGAACCAATAGAGGATGCTTCAAACGAAGTAAGTGTGCCAGCATTACAAACACCAGAACTAACCGCAACGAAGTCAAGTCCTACCTTAGACTTTGACGCAGTAGGTGAGGTCATCACGTATACGATTGAAGTTAAGAATACAGGGAATGTAACTGTGTCGAACATCAATGTAAGTGATGCAAATGCAGACGTAGGTTCTATAGTTTGTAACCCAGCGACACCAGCGACCTTAATACCAGAAGCAATCATTTCATGTAGTGCAACACATACAATAACACAAGCTGATTTAGATGCAGGTGTTGTAAAGAATACAGCAAGTGTAAGTGGACAAGATCCAAGTGGCAATGCAGTTGAAGATGACTCAAACGAAGTACAAGTACCACCAGTATTGAGTGGTCAGTTAACAACGACTAAGGCTACAACTACAACAGACTATAGTACAGTTGGCGATGTCATCAATTATACAATTGAAGTTTTGAACAGTGGAAATGTAACGGTGTCAAACATCAATGTAATTGATGCTAATGCAGACAGTGGCTCTATTGTTTGTAACCCAGTAGTTCCAGCGGTACTTGCACCGAATGCGGTAATGAGTTGTACAGCCACACACACGGTAACGCAGATTGATTTAGATGTAGGATCTGTAGAGAATACTGCAAGTGCCAACGGACAAGACCCAAGCGGAATACCAATTGTGGGTGATTCAAACGAGGTCATTGTACCAGCGGTACAAACACCAGAATTAACCGCAACGAAGTCAAGCCCAACTTTAGACTTTGACGCAGTTGGCGAAGTCATCACTTATACGATTGAAGTCGAGAACACAGGTAATGTAACTGTGTCAAACATCAATGTGACCGATGCGAATGCTGATGCTGGTTCTATAGTTTGTAATCCAGCTACACCAGCGATACTTGCACCGAACGCAATTATTTCATGTAGTGCAACACATACAATCACGCAAGCTGATTTAGATGCAGGCGTGGTAAGAAATACAGCGAATGTAAGTGGAGAAGACCCAAGTGGAAACCCAGTTGTAGATGATTCAAATGAAGTACAAGTACCACCAGTACTGAGTGGAGAACTAACAACTAGAAAAGCAACAATAACAGCAGATTATAGAGCAGTTGGTGAAGTCATCAACTATACGATTGAAGTTGAGAACACAGGTAATGTAACTGTGTCGAATGTTGAAGTAAGTGATGCGAACGCAGACACAGGTTCGATTAGTTGTGCACCAGCAGTTCCAGCGGTACTTGCACCGAGTGCCATCTTGAGTTGTACTGCAACGCATACAGTAACGCAAGCTGATGTAGATGCTGGATCAGTTGAGAATACAGCAACTGCAAATGGACAAGACCCAAGTGGTAATCTAATTGTGGATGATTCAAACGAAGTAAGTGTACCCGCAATAACTGGGCCTTCGATTGTTGTTACTAAGAGCTCGAGCCTAGACGCTGGTCCTGATAACACGGTAAATGTGGGAGATATCATCAACTACCTTATTCGTGTACGCAATAACGGTAATATAACTCTAGATAATGTAGAAGTCACAGATGACAATGCAACGATCACAAGTTGTACACCTACAACACCAGTGAATAACTTCGTACCAGGACAAGTGATTAGCTGTATGGCAGAACACTTTATTACCCAAGTGGAAATAGATGCTGGTACTGTGATTAACCAAGCAGTTGCAACAGCGCAAGACCCTTCAGGTAATCCTGTTAGCGATAATAGTGACGATCCAAATGACCCAAGTACGGGTGAGGATGATCCAACGGTGACACCGTTAACGCAAACAGCTGGCTTAAACGTTGTGAAAAGCGCAAGTACCAATAATGTCAGTACAGCAGGAGAGGTTATCAGTTATAGCTATCTTGTAAGCAATACAGGTAACTTGACACTGAATAACATTAGCGTGTTTGACGATAAATTGGGAGCTATAGTTTGTCCAGTAAATGTGTTGCCTGTTCTTGAAAGCATGACATGTACTGCCAGCTATACAGTGACACAAGCAGATATAGATTCAGGTTTGAGCATTGTCAATGTTGTAAGTGTAGATAGTGCTGAGACAGAGCCTGCAACAGATAGCGCAACAGTAAGTATTGGTCAAGCAGCAGGTCTAAATGTTGTAAAAACTGCTAGTGTCAGTGATGTTATGCAAGCTGGACAAATCATTGATTATAGCTATGTTGTTACTAATACAGGCAATACAACTACTACAGCAATTACTTTGAACGATGACAAATTGGGTGCGGTAAGTTGTCCAGCAACAAACCTATCCATTAATGAAAGCATGACTTGTATTGCAAGTTATACAGTCACGCAGGCAGATATTGATGCAGGTAAAAACATCGTAAACGTAGCAACGGTAGATAGTGCAGAAACAGACCCTGTGAGCGATACCGCTACTGTAGAAATTCTTGGCACCCCTGCCTTTACAGTTGTAAAAACTGCAAGTGTGGCAACGGTAAGTCAAGTAGGACAAGTTATTGACTATAGCTATGTAGTTAGTAACACAGGGACTGTGAGCTTAACAGACTTGACCTTGAATGATGACAAGTTAGGTGTCGTAAGTTGCCCTGCAACAAGCTTAGCGATTAACGAAACGATGACTTGTGTAGCGAGCTACACTGTGACGCAAGCAGATATAGATTCAGGTGCAAGTATTGTCAATATCGTAACAGCAGACAGTGCGGAAATTGAACCTACTACGGATAGTGCAACTGTAGCCATTAGTCAGTTATCTGATATAAGTGTTCTTAAACGTGCCGATGTAGCGAAGATTGAACAAGTCAATCAAGTTATCAACTATAGCTATGTTGTCAGCAATATAGGTAATACCAGCTTAACAGGCATTACCTTAAGTGACGATAAGTTGGGTGTAGTAAGCTGCCCTGCTACAAGCTTAAGTGTGAATGAAAGTATGACTTGTAGTGCTAGCTATACCGTCACACAGGCTGATTTAGATACTGGTGGCACGATTGTGAATATTGCGACTGCAGATAGTGCTCAGACTGAGCCAACTACATCTACAGTAACTGTAGAACTTGTTCAAAATCCTAAACTAACTATAGATAAGGTGTTTACGGCCAATGCAGATGAAGACGCATCAGGTACAAATACTTTAGGCGATACCTTGAGTTATAGCATCACTGCTACAAACGAAGGTAATGTAACGCTTACAAATGTGGTTGTGAGCGACAGTTTAACAGGTGACACTATAACCTGTGCGAGTGTATTGGTGGGCTCGAGCTGCGTCCTAAGCACAAACTACACTGTAGATGTTGAAACTGCTCTAACTGGAGAAGTTCGCAACGTAGGTCGTGCAACGAGCAATGAAGCACCAACAGTAGAGGATGTTGAAGTTGTTAAGGTAGTCATTCCAGTTGCCAAGATTGGTCTTGGCAAGCAAGTGGCTGAGCCAATACAGGACTTCGATACAAACTCATACTTAATCACGTATACCCTCAACGTAGGAAACTATGGCAACGTTGTACTAAACGATGTTCAAGTCATTGATAATCTTGATAATACTTTTGGTACAGATATCTATAGTGTAATTTCAATCGCTAGTAGTGACCTATTCGTGAACCCGAGGTTTAATGGTTCTGATGCGCCTAATCTGCTTGTCGCTGGCAATAGCTTAGCAATAGGTCAGAGCGCATCGGTTGCAATCACGATAGCTATACCATTTACTGAGATTTCTTCAGATACAACCTATAGTAATATTGCAACTACTGAGTCAGAAAGCCCATTGGGTCCAGTAAGCGATATTTCATCTAGTGATACGACTGGTAATCCAGATTCAGAAGGTGATCCTACTAATAGTCAAACACCGACAGTACTGACACTTAAACCTGTGGCAGAACCTAAACCAATTAATATCCGTATCGATAAGCAGGTACCTGAAAAGATTTATGTAATAGGTGAAGTTGTGCCTTATACAGTGAAGGTATCTAGTGATAACGATGTAGAAACGATTGTTGTTGATATTGTAGATACATTACCAGTGGGTACGACATATGTTGAAGGTACTGCTTCAGTCTCAGTGGATAGTGAAGATACGAATCTTGAGGTTTTAAGCGCTAACAGACAATTAACTTGGAAAGATATTCCCTTACCACCGCAACAGCAAGTGATTATTACCTATAGTCTTAGAATTGGTCCTGGTGCTCAAGATAGATTAGTGAATACCGTTGAAGCTGTTGGACAAGGTACCTCTGGTAGAGTTACTGCAAAGGTTGAAGCTAACGCTGAAATTAAGATTAACTTAGAACTCTTTGATCTAACAACAAGTATGTTGGTTGGTCGTGTCTACATTGATGTTAATGACTCAGGCGAATATGACCGTAACTTAGATATTCCTGTAGAGAATGCACGCTTAGTTCTTGGTAATGGTTGGCAGACTCTAACAGATATCGAAGGTAATTATGCTTTCCGTGAAGTACCTGTTGGCGATGTCATTGTTCAGCTTGATAAAGAGACTGCTGTATTTACACCACGTTATCAGAATGAAGCGAGTGATGGTGGCTATACTCACCGTGTGAGAATGCCACAAGGCTTGGTTGTTAGTGACTTCCCCTTACTTGAAGATAGCTATAGTTCTTCAACTCGTGAAACCACTGTGCAGTTTGGTCCATTCACGCTTCGTAAGCTGCATAGACAAGTTGATAATAATTTAGAAGTCGTCTTAGAACTAACAAGTTCAGGTGCGCTAGATTATCCAATTATGATTACCGATCCTATTCCAAGTGCAGCACCGTTTGTATTGGAGCGAATGATAACTGTGGATTATCAAGAAACAATTCGCTATACCCTGCCACAAGGAACACCAATGACTGATCCAGTGATTGAGTGGAAATAATTAAACAAGTTTTTCATGCGACTAGTATCTGCCCCTAGGTATTAGTCGTATTTAAAAAATTTTAGGAGAATAAGAATGTATAAGATTTTATTGTCAGTTGTATGTATTGCCCTTCTAGCTGCTTGTGCCCCTAATAACACCACACGTACTTCAAGGTTTTATGATGTTGGTGAAAACGGCATTGCCTTAAGTACTGCAGATGGTTTGAGTGATCAGCAAAGAAGTGAAACGATTAATTTTGATGGAAGCTATCAAGATGTCTATTATCAAGCTATGCGTGTTGCCAGAAGTATGACAATGCAGCAAAACACCTCGTTAGAAAATTGGTTTTCTGATAATTGGTATTTAGCATCTGAGAATGCTGATACAGGCGATATTATTGTGACCCAAAATGTCAGTGTTTGTCAGAAGGATCGTCCTGATACTTGCTTACCATTTCAGAATGCTGTAAAGATTTCCGTTAGAGCTGCTGCTGATGCTGGAAGTAAAGTGTTTATTCAGGCATCTGATTGGAATTCTGCGTCTGTAGAAGCACAGTTTGTTAGTTATTATATGGATACACTTAGAGGTGCTATTAACTAAGTAAGTTTAGTAGTCAAAGCTAAAAAAGACTAAATAAGAAATGGCTCACTGAAACTATCAGTGAGCCATTTCTCTGTAAGTAATACCGAAATTAATCAAGAGTGTCGTAATGCCAAAAATAAGCATAGATTGGAAAGTGCTCATCTTTCGGTTCTTTTGAAGATACAAGCGACAACATGACTATGACATTTATCTTTCAGTTTAATTTAAGACTGTATTATTTGGGCTGTAAGGCTTGATTATAAATAGCCTCGTACATTGGTACAATTGAGGCTTCACTGAAGGTATTCACAGCCCTAGACCTTGCAGCAGTCGCTAAACGCTCATGTAAGGTTTCATCCTGCAAAATTTTAATAGCTGAAGCTGCCATTGCATCAACATCACCCAAGTCATGCATATAGCCAGTTTCATCATGAACGACTACTTCAGGAATACCACCAATGTTGCTAGCCACAACAGGCAGACCACAAGCCATAGTCTCAAGCGCAACCAATCCAAAAGACTCTTTGGAACTTGTTAATAAGAATAAATCCCCAATTGCCAATAGCTCTTCAACTCTTGGGAAACTGCCCAAGAAAGAAACCCTACCCCCAAGGTGAAGTTCATTGCTTAACTGCAAGCAATCTTGACGGTCTGGACCATCACCAATCATCAGTAACCTTGCACCCATAACTTCAGATACTTTTGCAAAGATACGAATGACATCAGGCGTGCGTTTGACTTCTCGAAAGTTTGATATGTGTATGAGTAGTTTTTCGTCTGGATGGGCATAGCGTTTGCGTAGTTCAGGATTTGCTTTTTGAGTAAAACGACTAGAGTCCACGGAGTTTGGCACAACATGGATTTCTTTTTTGACACCCATTTCACTACTTGTGTAGTCTGCTAGATATTGACTAACTGCTGTTGTTATATCTGACTTCTCGATTGAGTATTGGGTGGTACGTAAATAAGCGCTATCTAAACCTACAAGCGTTACATCTGTGCCGTGCAGGGTTGTAACAACACCTGGAATTTTACAGGTCACGCAAGTTTGAATCATATCTTTTGCCATCAGTGCAGCTGTTGCATGTGGCACTGCGTAGTGAGCATGAATAATATCTATATCGTGTTCTTCGATTACTTCAGTGAGTTTAGAGGCTTCTGCTAAGGTTGTAAGTGGCGCACTGAATAGGGGATAGTTCATGTGTTGCACTTTATGGAAAAAGACATTAGGCTCAGTTAAATCGGTCAGCCTAAAAGGGATGTGGTCAGCGACAAAATGAACCTGATGACCTAGCTTTGCAAAAGACAATCCTAGTTCAGTTGCAACAACACCGCTTCCTCCCGCTGTGCTATGTAGTAAAACTGCAATATTCAATATTCTTTCCTCACCTAAACTGCTCGGTTAAATCTTTTTTCTTTAGCGTTCTGTTAAAGCTCGAGCCCCGTAATTTTAGGCCTCAACATTTCAACTGTTATTACAAAAATAAAATCAAATCTGTTTACTGTCTTTTTTGACTCAGTCATTTGAATTTGTTCTTCACTTGGTGGGCATAGCCCACCCTACTGGAGAAACTTGGTATTTCTATTATGATTACTTTTTAAATGATTGTTTGCTAGAAAAACTGGACTATGACTTCAATGCTTGTTCGATTTGTACAAGATGGCCTTCGTTGTGCCAAGAAATTTTGCCCATGATATCTGCAAGAGTTTTTGCACCGTCAAAACTATGGATGCCAATACGTTCACCATGTGAGTCATAGAACTTTTCTATCAATTCTATATTTAAAGGTCTCATAGCTTCATAAACACCTTTTGAAATGTCTAGATTGCGGTGCTCGTACATTTCATCTACCCACGCATCTTGGTCAAAGCCTAAAAGCAGAGGACGCTCTTCACTAATGATGCGTCTAAGACGGTCACATAAGGTGGTTTCAGCATCGGATAGGTGAATTAGGATTTGTCTTATGTTCCATTTGCCTTCACCATAAGTTTTGGCTAGGTCAGCATCTGATAGTTGAAAGTGTACTAAGGTTTCTTCTGAAGATTTTTTGAGTGAAGTGATTAGGTCTGATTTTCTCACGAACTTACTCCTTAACTAAATAATTTTCTAAAACGGAACGCATTTCATCTGAAACGGGGATAGGTTGATTTTTAGTATAGTCAAAGCAAACAACAACTGAACTAACTTCAGCAGCAACGGTATCTGCTGAAAGCATCTTTTGGTATACAGTGATGCTAGTATTGCCAATCTTGAGTATGCTTGATTCAACAACCATAGGTTGATGGTACTTAGCTTGGTATCTAAAGTCAATTGAGATATTTGCAAGAATCATTTTTGATACGTTGACTTTAGTATCTCGAAAAAAATGAATACGAGCTGTCTCTGCATAGGTTGCGTAACTGGTGTTGTTTAGGTGACCAATCAAGTCGGTGTCACTAAAACGAACTTGTATATCTGTAAGGTGTTTTTTCATAAGGTTTTCGTAGTTTACTAGCTTTTAGGTAGTTTCTGACAGTAAGGGCAGGAATGTGTTCCTCGTCCTCCCACCACACTTTTTTCAAGTATAACACCGCATCTTTGGCAAGGTTCACCTGCATGACCATAGGCTTTTAGTTCTGAAATATATGCGCCAACTTCGCCATTGACAGTACGGTAATCATTCAAGGTTGTGCCTTGTGCGTCGATGCTTTTTTTCAAGATGTCCACAATAGCTTCACGTAGTAGCGGAATCTTTTTAGCTGGTACTTTGTTGCTCGGGGTCAATGGGTGAATCTTGGTTTGCCACAAGGCTTCATCTGCATAGATGTTGCCAACACCTGCTACAGGTTTTTGACTGAGTAAATAGGTTTTGATAGCTGTTGATGATTTTTGTAAGACGGCTTTGAAAACTGAATCTGTAAAGTCATCACTGAGGGGTTCTACGCCCATCGCATGTAAGGTTGGCATACTTTTATATTCACCTTGTTTGACAACTAAGAAACGACCAAAGCGTCGTGTATCTTGAAAGTAGAGATGGTTGCTTGTGTCATTGTCTGTTAATTCAAGATGTACTCGAATATGCTTTTCAGGCTTTTTTGCGGTTACGATGCCTGTCATGCCTAGGTGGATGATGAGTTCATCGCCACCATCTAAGGGGAGCAATAAGAATTTGCCACGACGGTTGACTGCCTCGATGCGCTGACCCACACAGTTGGGTAGGTTTGCGTATTTGACATGTGGTACTGCGTCGATTAGTTCAGCACCTAGGATATGTCTATCCTTTAGCCACGGCTCGAGCTCCCTTCTTACAGTCTCAACCTCTGGTAGCTCGGGGATAGCTAATCGTCCCTTCGTAAAGCGCACGCCCAACGATTGCGCCTTGAAGCCCTAAATCTTCGTAAAGGTCA
>CALHRJ010000541.1 GCA_938038395.1 uncultured Deinococcales bacterium
AAGCTGATGATGTATCGATGGGAAATCTTGTGACTTAGATTCACATTGATTCTAAATACCTAATTCGAAGCAAGCGTCGAGGAATTCATCATCCTGTAAGTTCATTATTAAATTGCTAATCTTTAACGCACGACTTAGCTAACATGTTCAGTGATATCGAGCTGACGTTTTATACTTACTCGTGCTTTAACAAGTGAAAATGTGAGGCTTAACACTTTCAATATAGCCATAGGTTCTGTGCCCATAAACTTTTTTCAGCTTAGCCTCTGGAAAATACCCTATAGCGCATCCACGTAATGTTGACCTCTACTGAACGGATTTGTTCTTACTCGCCTCCGCTCGCCGATTTGTCTGAGGTTCAACAAATCGTGGAAGAGCTTCTCTTATTATCGGTTGTCGCTGTACTAGGCTGCATCCGCAATGTGGACGATAGGTGGAAAATAATGTAAGTAGCGTGTTTTTAAGCCCTGTTTTTAAATTAGCGCAAAAACCACTATCTGCCCTGACGCAAGGTGCGTCCATCTGTTGTGATATTTTATATCATCCGCCAATCTGCGGACGCACCCAACCTTAAAGGGGATGTATCCCTAATGAAGACATATTTGCTAAAATGTATGAATATATAAACAAATGTTGTGGAAAATCACATCAAAGCTGGGCTAATCTAATAATAGAAACGAATCCTCTGTTAAAAACGATAGGTTCGGGAGAAACAAACTATGCCAATATATGTCTATAAAAACCAAGAAACCGGTGAGACCTTTGAAGTGCAACAAAGCATCAAAGAAGATGCACTGAAAGAAGATCCAAAAACTGGTGCACCAGTCCACCGTGTCATCCAACCTGTAGGAATATCCTTTAAAGGCTCAGGCTTTTATATCAATGATTCTAAAAATACCAAGAGTACGTCAACACCACCTGCAGCATCTACAGATAGTAGTTCAGATACTAAAGCAGACACAAAGTCAGATGCTAGTTCTGATAAGTCAGGTTCTACTAAATCTGACACTAGTAAGTCTGATACAAGTAAATCTGATACAAAAGCAGCAAGCAGTTCAGGGGCTAAATCAGAAGCTAAATCAAGCTCGAGCCCAGCGCCAGCTAAATCATCAACCAAGAAGTCTTAAACTACGCCTCAATTACAAACTTTTAGACGTTACTTCACTGTAAGTAGCGTCTTTTTGTGTGGCAGTTGCACCAGTTTGTTCTGCTACATCCAAATCTGTACGATTTAGCCCCAGTTTTTTATTAGCTTTTCTTTGTGCTGTAGCAGCGTTTTGCTTTTTAATATCCGCAAAATAGCTACGTCCTTTTCTGGTAACTTTCCCAGCAACCAAAGCACCGTCAGCATGCGCAAGTAAAGTCTCAGGCGTAAGCTTTTCTTGTGAAAGGACTGCACCAGCGGTTACACCAACGGGGTGAAACCCTTCAGATGAGCTAATGCCATCCCCTTCAATAACTTTTCGAATACGCTCGACTACGGCCCTGGCATCTTTTGGATCAACATCATAAAGGCAAATTGCAAATTCATCGCCACCAAAACGAGCCACTAAATCATTTGCCTTGACAGCATCTTGTAAACGGCGCGCTATTAGTACCAATACTTCATCGCCAATATGATGCCCATAAATATCATTGATAGGCTTAAAGTTGTCTAGGTCAATCATTATGAAAACTAGTTTTTTAGAAGAGCGCGTAGCCTTAAGCTGTAGGCTTTTTGCCTCTCTCATAAATTCACTACGGTCATAGAGACCTGTTAAAGCATCTGTTGTAGCTTGTGTGTGTAAACGGCGCAAAGGTCTCGTAATGACATAGCTAAAAGGTATGACCATTAGACTAAACAACAGTCCGACAGTGAGAATCTGCCACATACTTTTATTAAAGCGACTCATGATGTTGCCCACATAAACATCTTTGGGCGCATGAATCCCTAATAACCATTTTTGCCCACCAATAACAGTAATGGGTTGAAGCGTGCCTATAAACGGTTCGTTATCAACTTTAAAATCAATAATAGACTTTAAGTGGCCTCCACTTTTATAGCTACCGTCAGTAACGACTTCATCAACAGTCATTAAAAAAGAATCGCTTATCGTATTTTGAATATCAGAAATTTTTGGTAAGCTTTGGGGTTCTTCTGACCGCAAATAGCTCTCCAATTCTGGAAATGCGACTAAAATATCATCTGTTGTTTTTAGGAATGCAAAACTCTTATTTTGATTTTGGGAAATCATTCCTAAATAGTGTGAAAGGTCAGATAGTTCTATATCAATACCCAAGGTACCTAGATGATGGTCTGTTGCTGATTGCACTAAATTTGCAACCGTAATACCTGGTTTTTTAGAAGAAAAGAAAATATAAGGCGACGTCCAAACAAAAGGAAGCTTGCCTTGGTAATTAAGCGCAGGGTTCATATCTTTTGATTGCTGAAGCATTTCAGCCTTGACATACCAAGGTCTTAGTCTTGGATCAAAGCTATCTTGTGTATCAATAAATTGATTTAAGATTGTGCCGTCACTATCTTTGAAGGTTATTTCTACGCTTCTGCTCGGTTGGCTTTGGATTATTTTTGTCCTATAAACACTGGTAGCGCCCTCAGAACTTGTAAAGCTGGTATTGCGATTCACAAAAACAAAACTGCCATCTGAACGTGCGAAGTACATACCAGCAAATTGTTTATGAATTACTAACTGGCTAATAAAATAGCTTTCCAAGGCTTGGTTGTCTAAGGCATTGATTTGTTCTGTTTGAAGTAAATTTGTAGTAAGTGAGATTGAGGTCTCAGCAGGCTCGAGCAGCGCTCTTGTGCGCCCAGTAACATTACTAACAACATGCGTCATAACTTCTTCTACATGACCTTGCACTACAGAATCTGTACTAAGGCGTGTCGCAAGCAAAATCCCTAACAACAAAAAACATTGAAGAACTAAAAAAAGCAGCAATGATGCGTAACGAAGCCAAGTCTTATTCATAAATATACGTTGTGATTTCGCTACCCCTCAATAGCTTTTGGACTATGCAACTACCTTAATTCACAAACCTTCTGAAATAGTTTCCCGATCAATCCATTACAGCATACGGCTCGACAATTGATGATAGTTTAGTGCCTTTTCCTTGACAAATAACTTACCGAAATCCGCTAACAAAGGTGTTACACTCACCTCATGGCTTCACTAACAAATATCTCTAAACCTGTATCTAAATCAAAGATGCTTGATAGTCGTATTGGCAATACCCCAACCATTAAACTTGCAAAAGTCGTAGAACCATCTATGGCTGAACTTTGGGTTAAACTCGAAGGCTTCAACCCTGCTGGCAGCATAAAAGATAGAACTGCATGGGGCTTAATTAGCGACGCAGAAGAACGTGGTGTGCTTACACCCGGTAGTGGTCAACACATTGTTGAACCTACAAGTGGCAACACGGGCATTGGCTTAGCCTTTATTTCTGCTATTCGTGGTTACAAATGCACAATTGTGCTACCAGATACTATGAGTGAAGAACGCATTCGCACTCTAAAAGCCTATGGTGCTGAACTAGTCTTTACGCCAGGTCTTGAGCGTATGCAAGGTGCTATTCCAAAAGCACAAGAAATCGCTGAAGAAACAGGCGCATGGATGCCAAACCAGTTCGAAAACGCAGCTAACCCTGCCTACCACTTCAAAGTAACAGGCCCAGAAATCTGGAACCAAATGCAAGGCCGAATCGACGCTTTTGTTTGGGCAAGCGGTACAGGCGGTAGCATCAGTGGTGTAGGTAACTATCTTAAGAAGCAAAACCCTAAAATTAAGGTTTACGCAGTTGAACCAGCAACAAGTGCAGTGATTAATGGTCATGAACGTGGACAACATAAATTCCAAGGCATGGGTCCGGGGTTTATACCTAAAAACCTTGATGTTGGCATGTTGGACGGTGCAATCATGGTTAAAGAAGAAGATGCTTTCCCACTTGCTAGAAGATTGGCAAGAGAAGAAGGCATGTTTCTAGGCATGAGCAGTGGCGCAACTGTTTGGGCAGCTATGAAAGTAGCTAGGGAAATGGGTAAAGGTAAAAGTGTTGTGTGCCTAACTGCCGATAGTGCTGATAGATATATGAGTACCGAACTCTTCGCCGATGACTAAGAAGTGAACTAAAAGCGACTTAATGACCTTATAGCCCCCTTATTAAGGGGGCGACGAGTGCAGCAATTGAGGGATTTCGCCAAAGGAACCCTCCAAGCAAAATTCAACTTTATTGACAATGAACGTAGGGTGCGGCTATGCCTACCGCTTTTTTACATTCAATATCCTGAAAAGGAAAGTCAGCTAAAACAAACCCTTCAAAACTAAAAGATTATACAAAGAAGATAGTAATTAATTGCCCTTAATAATGTCATTTTGATAAACTGGATAAGGAATATTCCCACTGGTCAAAGAAAGAGACAAAATGGCTGACGATTCTAAAAAATTTGATAGACGTATTATGGAAAAATCGATGCGAGATATTCACAAACTCTTAGAACAGCACGACTTTGAGAGTGCTGAAGAGGCAAATGCGTTTCTTGCCGATTACATTGGGCCTAATGCCACAAAAGAACTTCCATCTGCTGGTGAACTACATCCGCTAGACAAGGCACAAGACTTAATGCATGAAGCATGGGATTTGGAAGAAGGGGATAAACATCGGATAACATTGGCTGAGCAAGCACTTGCACTAAGCCCTGATTGCGCTGACGCTTATATCATTCTTGCTGAAGACAAAGCAGAAAAACCTGAAGAAAAGCTTGACTATTTCGAAAAAGCTTTAGCAGCAGGTGAGCGTGTACTTGACCCTAAACTATTTGACGAAGAAGTAGGTCATTTTTGGGGTATTTTAGAAACACGTCCTTATATGCGTGCAAAAGAAGCCCTAGCAGATGCACTCTGGGTACTGGATAGACGAAGTGAGTCTATTGAACATTGTCTTGAAATGTTGCGACTCAATCCTAATGACAACCAAGGAATTCGCTATTGGTTGATACCTCGGCTAATGGTTGAAAAGCGTACCCAAGAAGCTGAAAAGTTTGTAAATGACTATAGAGAAGATAGGATGACAAGCTGGATGTATAATCGAGCCTTGCTGAGTTACATGCAAAAAGGTAATCGTACAATTCCAAAACGCAATTTGAAAAAAGCTCTTGAGAGCAATGCAACTGTTGTTGCTTTTTTATTAGGTTTGGAGGAGCTACCTGATCCTAACGATTCTTTTGCATTAAATAATTACGGCTCGAGCGAAGAAAACGAAGCACTCGCTTACATATTTGAAGCAGGCGAAGCTTGGATTGAGACAGAAGGTGCATTAGAGTGGATAGTAGAAACTTTACGCAACCTCTAAAGAAAGACGATTGGTTTCGTTTTTGAAGCGGAATCCCCCTACAAAAGTAGAAAGTAAAACTAGCCCCTTTATTAAGGGGGCGGCGAACGCAGTGAGCGGGGGATCTGTCGAAGCCACCCCACAACCAAAGCTCAGCCAGATAAACAATCTAATCGCATCTACCTCCAACCCATCACCTCAAAAGCGAAATCCCCTCAATCCCCCTTTAAAAAAGTGGGAAGCTAAAAAACCCCACAAAACATTAACAACCCCTTAAACTAAAAAATTGTACCGAGTACAATTTGTTCAAAATGTGCTAACATACCCCCATGACAAAGACCTCCTCTTTACCAGCAGTCGTTTTGGTTGATGGTGTCAGAACCCCTTTTAGGCGCGCAGGAACAGACTACATGGACGCAGTCTCCTACGACCTAGCACGTTCTGCACTTAAAGCCATACTCACCCGCACAGGCATAAATGCCTCACAAGTTGACCGTGTAATCATGGGAACCGTGGCACAAAATGTATCTACTAGCAATGTTGCTAGAGACGCAGCACTCGCAGCAGGCTTTCCAAATACCGTCGCAGCACACACTGTGACGCAAGCTTGTATCTCCGCAAATCAGGCAATTACATCTGGTATCGAAGCGATTCAAACAGGACAAGCTGAAATTGTCATCGCTGGTGGTACCGAAGTTTTAAGCGATGTGCCGATTGGTTTCAAAAAAGAAGTTCGCAAAAAGTTCTTTGAAACTCGCAAATACAAAAACCCACTGGATTACCGCAAATTCCTTCAAGGTCTCAAACCAAAAGATTTAGCACCAGTTGCACCAGCAATTGCTGAATTTTCAACAGGTGAAAGTATGGGTCAAAGTGCTGATAAACTCGCAGCCATGTTCGGAGTAACTAGAGAACAATCAGATGAATACGCATTACGCTCTCAGACAAATGCAGCTAAGGCAACCGCAGATGGCAAGTTAAGTGATATTGCACCAACTGCACTTGCACCAAAATTCAAGTCGCTCGATAGTGACAACACCATCCGTGAAAGTAGCATGGAAAAGATGGCATCACTCAAGCCTGTATTTTCTAAGCCATTTGGCACAGTCACGGCAGGTAATGCATCACCCTTAACCGATGGTGCATCTGCAACTTTGATTATGCGAGAAGATGTTGCACTAGC
>CALHRJ010000542.1 GCA_938038395.1 uncultured Deinococcales bacterium
CAACTCAAAGTACAGACACCCAAGGACCCAACTATTCTCATTGTTAGTTGAGAAGTAGCAGGCTATGCTAGTAGCTATGATTACGGGTATTGTTTTTTTACTTATTCTTACTATTGCTGTGGTTATCCACGAACTTGCACACTACTTCAATGCAAAGAGCGTTGGTTTAGATGTACGTGCTTTTAGTGTTGGCATGGGGCCAGTCTTATTTCGTAAAATGTGGCGTGGCACCGAATGGCGACTCTCTGCCCTTCCTATAGGTGGCTATGTCGATATTCCAGGTATGGCGGCTGAAATTGGCGAAGATGGTAAGCCAAGAACTGCAACCAGTGGTTTTGCTACAAAAAATGTTTGGGAAAAGATTTGGGTACTTATTGGTGGCGTAATTGCAAATTACATTTTGGCTATCTTACTTTTTGCCATTGTTATTAGTATCAACCCTTTTTACAGATATATCACTACAGGTGTTGAACCTACGAGTACAGGTACTATATTTGCGGAGATAACAGAGGGTAGTGCTGCTGAAAGCCTAGGTTTACAAGATGGAGATATAGTTCTATCTTTAAATGGCACGACTCAACCAAATACAAGTTTTGTTACGGATACTATTCTAACTAGTGATCAACTTGAGCTCAAAGTCACACGTGATGATCAAACTATCTCTATATCAACACCTTGGCCTATCGAAGGTGCCATGAACAATCCTAATACAGCAAGTGAACGTTTTCTTGGTGTGCTTATGGCGCCTGAAGCCAGTAATATTCCAGACAACATCAACTTTCTTCAAGCTGTTGGTGAATCCATTAGTTTTACAGTCAGGGCTATTCCTGAAGCAGTCACTGGCATTTTTGAAGCGCTGTTCAAAACCTTAACTTTTCAAGAACAATCAGAAGGTGTGGCTGGGCCTGTAGGAATGGTACAGATGGCCAATGGTGCAACTAAAGCTGGGCTTTTACCTGTACTGTTATTAGCTGCCATAATCAATTTTTCTTTGGCAGTATTTAACTTGTTACCAATACCTGCACTTGATGGTGGTCGTATACTCATGTCTATTGTTGTGGCTATACGGGGTAAGCCATTACCACCTGGTAGAGAAGAAATGATTCATTTTATAGGGTTCGCTATACTCATTACCTTTATGGTGCTTATTACCTTTAGCGAATTAAGTGATTTGTTTACTCGAGGTTAGGTTCTAAATGTTCACAAAGCCCTCTGTTGCTATTCTTATACCTGCATTTAATGAGGCAGCGACTGTTGGCGAGGTTGTTAAAGTAGCACTTAAATCGGGACTGGGGCGTGTGTTAGTTGTAGATGACGGCTCGAGCGACCCAACAGCCTCCATAGCTACCAAAGCAGGGGCAGAGCTACTAAAACTCAAAACTAATCTAGGTAAAGCTGGCGCTGTAGTTGAAGGTGCCAGCTTTCTTGATGTTGATATTCTAATTCTGATTGATGCAGATTTAACTGGCTTAAACCCTAATCACCTTATTGATTTAGTACAGCCTTTACTAAATGATACAGCAGACATGAGCAGAGGCGATTTTAAAGGTGGACGCTGGCAAACCAACGCTTCACAAGCTATAACCCCTGTTCTTAACGGTCAAAGAGCAATCTGGCGCAACAAACTTCTAGCAATTCCAGATTTAAAGACTCAAGGCTACGGTTTAGAAGTGAGCATCGCTAAAGTTGCTAAACAAGAAAACTGGCGAGTAATACATGTACCCCTAGTTGGTGTAAGCCAAGTTATGAAAGAAGAAAAAGAAGGTCGTAAAGGTTTAAAGGGATTTTCGCTTCGCCTAAACATGTATTGGCAAATTATTCGTTCGACTTTTAGATAAACTTTAAAACGTACCATGTGTTAAGCTTTAGCGTTCAAAAGCTACGGCGGTACAAACATCTATGAATGATATTTTCCACCCACTTATATTTTTATTCCCAACTTTATGTGTTTCATTTTATATAGCTAGTCTATTAAATTATCATGCAAGTTTAGTCTTTATAGCACTTTTAAGCGCCTTAGCTTTAATTTCGGGTGCTTTAACTGTAGTCATACCTTTAAGTCAAGCGGTCTCATATGTATATATCGCACTCTATATAATTTCGATCATCGTTTTAATTGCACACCGCAAAACGCTTCTTGATACCATCAAAACAAATTGGGTCTGGGTTATTACTTTAACTATTATGTATAGCCTATGGCTAAGTATGGATAGACTTGTTACACGCTGGGATAATTTTAGTCATTGGTTATTGGCACCCAAAACCTTTAACTTTACAAGTGAAATCTTTTCAAGAGATTTAGTTGATGCATTTTCTTATCCACCATTTAACCCTTTATTTCTTTATTTTTCTAAAGGATTTGGTATTTTTAAAGAAGACTATGCTGTTTTCTTACATCTAGCTTTATTCTTAATACTTTGTGTGCCGTTCGTAGAAAATATTTTAAAAAACGCCTCAACTCAATTTACAAAACTAACAGCTGGTATCTTAAGTATCCTAACCGTAGTTAGTTTTCTAAACATTTTGTTGCTACTTACTGCAGAGATTCAAAGTTTTTATGCTGATGTTACCGCAATGCTTCTAATTGGGCTTAGTAGCTTTTTGCTTTATAAACTTATTTCAGGAAATAGCCTTAAAACCCTCTATTTGATTACGCCTTTAGTACTTGCGCTCACGCTCATTCGCCCTGGTGGCTTGGCAATAGCTTTTGCAGTTATCGGCACATATTTGGTTGCTGCACTTTTTCTTGCAATCATTAAACAGACTGAATGGGCTAAAACTCTAACACTTTTTGGAATACTCCTTTTACTTTTAACTTCCTGCTTTAGCATTAATCGTTTATGGGAAAGCTCTGTAGTTCAACGCTATGGTTCAGATGCTTTTGTTAACAACATGAATCCAAAAGCAGATGTCTACCTCAAAATCTTATTTGATAAAGAAGATGAGAAAGCAAAACCAGTTCGGCAAAAAGTTATTGATGTATTTACTAAACACACAACTATGCTGCCAAGATTTGGTGGTTCGCTAGTTGAAAAACTAACGAAGCAAAAACTTCCTAATACTATGGGTTACTGGTTAGCTATGCTATTGATTCTATATTTTATTACTCTTTTTCAACTTCGAGGTGATAAAAAACAACTTTGGTTACTATCTTCAGCCTTTGTAGTCACTATAGGAGCGCTTTCATTATATATGCTTTCTATATTGGTAACGGCCTATAACCAACGGGGTTTGTTAGGGGGATTCCCTCGCTATAGTTTCATTTATATTGCAGGTATTATGCTGTACTTCTTTTTGGTCATTTTTTCAAATAAACGTTTTCAAGCTCGAGCCCCCCTGCTAATCTTCAACTTAATCATCCTAAGCACTACCCCCTTTGTACTAGGCACTGTATTTAAAAACCCAACAGGGCAAGTTCGAGATGTAACCTTAGATAACCAAGAAAACCTCAGACGACACAAAGCGAGAGCTGTCATAGAGGCTCGAGCCCAGAACGCCCTCTCACCAGAACGTCCTGTACATATCTCCCCAGGCGACAAAGCCTATATCATATGGCAAGGTAATAACTCTTACGCTTACTGGGTGACACGTGGCGAATTAGGTGGCGTTATAACTAGTGATCACAGTTGTCCACATGTAGTTGTTGAAAAACAAAACAAAATCATGACACGTAGATGCTCCTACAGCCCACAAGAATTGCTAGATGTTCTCAAGAGTGAAAACTACGACTGGCTTTTTGTCGGGCATGGTGGGGAAGGCTTTAGAGAGTATGTTAGTGAGATCATAATTGACAACCTACCTAGAGATTTTGTAAAAACAGGCAAAGTGAGCTTTTTGCTAAAAGTTACCGATGACCAACTCAGATTTATTCGTTATCTTACAGAGGGTAATGACTATGATTAAAGGTGTGAAGTAAGATACTTTTCCTTTTAAAACCATCAAAAACTCTAAAAAATCGCTGTATCTACTTGACGAATACTGCATACGGGTGTAT